>CAYMOD010000400.1:0-2140 GCA_964391945.1 uncultured Rhodobacterales bacterium
CGGGGCGGCACCCCACGGCGGCGGCGCCTTCTCGGGCAAGGATCCGACCAAGGTGGACCGCTCCGCCGCTTATGCCGCACGCTACCTCGCGAAGAACGTCGTTGCCGCCGGAATCGCGCGGAAATGCCTGATCCAGCTCGCCTACGCGATCGGCGTCGCCGAACCGGTAGCCGTCTATGTCGATACGCTCGGCACCGGCGAGGTGGACGAGGCCGCCCTCGGCACGAGCCTGCGCGAGATGGTGCGCCTCACCCCGCGCGGCATCCGCGATCACCTCGGCCTTGCCCGCCCGATCTACGCGCGCACCGCAGCCTACGGCCATTTCGGCCGGACGCCCGATGAGGACGGCGGCTTCTCCTGGGAACGCACCGACCTCGCGGACGAGATCGCCCGCCGCTTCGGCGCCCGCGCCACCGCGGCGGCCGAATAAGGCTCGCCGGATTCCGACGAGCCCTGCGCCGCCAGCGGGGCTCATCGGCCCGGCGCCGGCATTTGCACGACCGGCCCCACGCCCGTCACCGTACGGCGGTCTTTGCCCATCGCTCGAAGTCAGTAGCTTGAGTGGGTTTTCATGCGGTTTCCGCCTGAATGGCGCGGTTCGGGCACGTGCGGCGACCGCCCGGGGTAGGGACGGAACGCTCGCGTCGCGCCGGAGGCACGTCTGCGGCGTGGCGGCAGCGGGCGCTGACCACATTCCGAGGCAATCAAACGGAAGGCGTATCACGCGCAAGCGCCTTCATGCCCAGCGTGAACGGCCCCTTCCGGGCGCGCCCTTCCTCGCGCCCCGGATGGCAGGCTCGCGCTTGCACCGGCGGGCCTGCCACGCTACGGCTCAAGCGCACAGACAGGCGGGAGCAGCGGATGACGAGCCCCAGGACCGTCACCATCGGCCGGGTCGAGATCGGCAACCATCGGCCGCTCACCCTGATCGCCGGCCCCTGCCAGCTCGAGGGGCTCGACCATTCGCTGGCGATCGCCGGAAGCCTCGCCGCAACCTGCGCCGAGGCGGGGCTCGGCTTCGTCTTCAAGGGCTCCTTCGACAAGGCGAACCGCACCTCCCTCTCCGGCCAACGCGGTCTCGGCATGGAGGAGGGCCTGCGGATCATGGAGGGCGTGCGCGACCGCCTCGGCTGCCCGACGCTGACCGATGTTCATCTGCCCGAGCAATGCGCCGCCGCCGCCGAAGCCGTCGACATCATCCAGATCCCGGCCTTCCTCTGCCGCCAGACCGACCTCCTCCTCGCCGCCGGCCGGACCGGCGCCGCGATCAACGTGAAGAAGGGCCAGTTCCTTGCGCCCTGGGACATGACGAACGTCGCCGCCAAGATCGCCGCCACCGGCAACGAGCGCATCCTGCTGACCGAGCGCGGCGTCTCCTTCGGCTACAACACGCTGGTCGCCGACATGCGCAGCCTGCCGATCATGGCCCGGACCGGCTGGCCGGTGGTGATGGACGCCACCCATTCGGTCCAGCAACCGGGCGGCCACGGCACCGCCTCGGGCGGCCAGCGCGAGTTTGCCCCCGTCATGGCCCGGGCCGCGGTAGCCCTCGGCATCGCCGCCGTCTTCATGGAGACCCATCCCGACCCCGAGCGGGCGCCATCGGACGGGCCGAACATGGTGCCGCTCGCCGGGATGCCTGTGCTGATACGCGACCTCAGGGCCTTCGACGAGATCGCCAAGGCAAGGCCGCTGCAGGTCTGATCCCCTGCTTGCGGGCTTCCGTGCCGGCCACTACAAGGAGCGCCGTTGGGGCGTGGCCAAGCGGTAAGGCAACGGGTTTTGGTCCCGTGATCCCAGGTTCGAATCCTGGCGCCCCAGCCACGTAACTAACTGATCTTACTGAGTTTTCACCCTCGCCGTGCACTTCCGAAGTTATTGCCACTTATCCGAGGCTTGCAGGCTAACCCGGCCAGCTGATGGGTGCCGGAGAGCAAACGGGTCCGACAACGGGGTCCCTAACCCCAGCAAAGTCTCTCAGACCACTTTCGGGGGTACGACTGTCGTCGCGGGTGTCCCGAAGCGTCGGGACGAACGCGCAGCGGCCCCGCGCTGCAGTGTCGCGAGGCCGCTGATGGAGGCCGGGTTCGGATTACGCCGGGGTGACGCCGAGCTGAGTCGCCTGCTCGTTCCAGGACTT
>CAYMOD010000401.1:0-2136 GCA_964391945.1 uncultured Rhodobacterales bacterium
GACGGACGTGACTGACCCGAAATGGGCCAACATTGCTGCCTGTATCACTTCGAAAGCCGTTGTCGACATCAATGCGATCATCAGCGCGTTCACGCGACCTGCGAGGCCGAACTCTGTCGCTTCTGGAACATCGGGATGGTGATCTGGCAAGGAGATGGGACCGCAGGATCCTGCCCTTCACACCCTCCCGACCTGCGGTGTTAGCGGCAGGTCGGCCGCGGAAAAGGGCTCTCCCCATGTCCTGAACGGCAACCAGGCCTCACTACGCCAAACGACAGACAGAAAGGCTCAAGATCATGCACATGCTTCGCGTCGCCGCGGTTCTCGGCGCCCTCGCCGGGCTCTCCGCCTGCGGCATCCTGCCCGACAGTACGAACCAGTCGGGAAGTGAGCAGGCGGGGCCCTCGCGGGCCGCCTCGGTCGCGTTCTTCTCGAACCGCGATCTCGTCACCAATCCCACGGCTCTTTTCGACCCGGCGGCACGTTCACGCGAAGCCCGAAAATGGCACCAGTACCGCAAGGAACCGCAAGGCCAGCGGGCCTGCCCCAGGCCGCAGGACATCACCGACTACCGTGATCTCATCGAGCCCTCCATCACGGCGCAGGCCGGCGAGCCGGCCTACAGCGACGCCCCGCGAGACTTTGCCCGCGCACTGAACAGCAACGCCTTCCGGTTGCTGATGACCCAGGATGCGGAGGAGGCCCGTCGTGCGGTACTGGCGCTGCGCGCCCATGCGGACCGGAATGCCTGGATTCCGGCCGAGACCAACTGGGCGAGCGCCTCGGCCGCCGTCGCAGGCATGGGACCGCTGCTGCCGGCCTGGCAGATCCTGCGCCAGACCTCCGGTGCTACCGAGGAGGACCGGCAGGTCATCGAGGATTGGCTCCGTCGGGTGGCATCCTTCACGGAAATTCATCCCGGCGAGAATTCCCTCGGCACCCAGCGTGGCGCCAACTTCATGCTTCTCGGCCTGATCACCGGCGATCAGGCCCTTTACGACAAGGGGCTGCGGACTGGCTATCTCGCCCAGCTGCGCGCGATGCGGCCTGATGGCAGTTTCCCGCAGGAGGTCGACCGCGGCATCACCGCCCTCGACAACCAGAACCGCAACATCGGCTTCATGGTCTATTCGGCCTGGATCGCCCGCAGCGCCGGTCAGGATCTTCTCGCCACCGAGGTGGACGGCAAGAGCCTCGACGACGCGATCCGGTTCCTCACACGGGCAAGCGACGACAACCGGTTGGTCGATACCTACGCGCAGGCGAACCGCAATCCTTCGCGCGATCATCCGGTGTTCCGTCCCAATTCCCAGGCCGACGTCTGGGGCAACGCCGCGCGCGGCTGGATCCGCCTCTATGCGCAGCGTTTCCCGGACTCCGATCTGACGCAGGATCTGCTGTCGCGCGTGGAGCTCGGCCACCGTCTGCAGAACGATCTCACCGGTGGTTTCGTCACCTGCTACGCTGACCGGTTCTGATCCGGAAGCGGTTCCTGCCATGTTCGGCAGCTCCGCGGGCGGCGCCCTGTCCAGATGCGCCGCCCGCGCGCCGCCGGGCAGCTTTTCATCACGAGTAACAAGTGCCGCGGTCCTGCTTCCACAAAACTGCTTCCCCGTCGGTGATGTCTTTCGGGAGAGACTGTCTACTGGCCCGCATTCGCGCCGAAGCCGCCGAGAAGGGGGCGGCCGTCCGGGCTGCCGCACTCCCAGACGACGCCTGAACCCGTTGTCGAGTGGATCAGGGCGCTGGCGCTCGAGCATCCGGCCCATGGCTGCAACCGGCATGAGGCGACGCTGGCGGACGTGCGGGTGTCGGCGATCACCATCCAGAAGAGCCTCAACGACGCGCGGCCGGGGACGCGCAGCGATCGCTGGCTGGCGCTGGAGCAGAGGAACGCCGAGAAGGCGATCGGGATCACACCGGAGCAGGCCGCCTCCTGGGAAAGCTCAATCCCTGCTTCCAGGAACGGCACATCGGGAGTTCGGCACCGACTGCATCGCCCGCCACCTGCAGCCCGGGGATGGCGAGGATGGCGGGCGGGGCGGCAGAGCCGGAAAGGCGGCGCAGCGCAGCATCGACCCGACGATACAGCTGACGCGCAGCTGCCCGGGTGGGGACCGCGAAGTAGAGCCCGGA
>CAYMOD010000402.1:0-2135 GCA_964391945.1 uncultured Rhodobacterales bacterium
AGTCCGGGGGCAATTATCTCGCCTTCCTCGGCCGCATATCGCCGGAGAAGCGGCCCGACCGCGCGGTGGAGATCGCGATCCGGTCCGGATGGCCGCTCCAGATCGCGGCGAAGATCGACGAGGCCGACTACGGATACTGGGAGACGACGATCCGGCCGTTGGTGGAGCGCCACCCGAATGTCGAGTTCATCGGCGAGATCAGCGAGCGGGAGAAGGCCGGGTTCCTCGGCAATGCCGCGGCGCTCGTCTTCCCGATCGACTGGCCGGAGCCGTTTGGTCTCGTGATGATCGAGGCGATGGCCTGCGGCACGCCGGTGATCGCCTTCCGCGGCGGTTCGGTACCGGAGATCGTCGAGGACGGCACGAGCGGCTTCGTCGTCGATTCGATCGACGAGGCGGTCGCCGCCATCGGCAGGCTGGGTGCACTCAACCGGCGCCGCGTCCGCGAGATCTTCGAGGAGCGGTTCAGCGTCGAGCGGATGGCGCGCGACTATGTCACGATCTACCGCGATCTGCCGGACGTGCATCCCTCGCCCCACCTCGCCACCGGCTCGCATGAGCTTTCCGACATGAAGCTTCTGATGTAGAAGGGCCGCCAATGGGCGCGCAGTCTTCCGACACATCACGACCCGATGAGGCCCACGAGCGGCACGAGGTCGCCATCATCGAATCGCTTGCGGGCCGCCAGGCCCGCACGCTCAAGCACGGCGACAGCTTCCTGCTCGCCGATGCATCCGGGACCATCCGCCCGGGATCGGCGGACGGGTTCTATCATCTCGACACCCGGCATCTGTCGCGGCTCGACCTGCGCATCAACGGCTACCGGCCGATCCTGCTCTCCTCGACGATGCGCGACGACAATGCCGCGCTGATCTGCGACCTGACCAACCCCGAGCTTGCCGGGCGCGAGGCGACCGCGCTCCACAGCGACAATCTCCACATCCGGCGCACGCAGTTCCTCTGGGAAGGAACGCTCTACGAGCGGATGCGCGTGCGGAACTTCGGCAATCAGGAAGCCCGGATCCGGCTCGAATTCCGGTTCGAGGCGGATTTCGCGGATATCTTCGAGGTTCGCGGTACCGCCCGGAGCCGGCGCGGCAACCACTGGCCGGTGGCGGTGGCGGGCGCCCATGTCACCTGCCGCTATCTGGGCCTTGATGGCAGGGAACGGGCCACGGAGCTGCGCTTCGACCCCGTCCCGGACGAGATCGCGAGCGACCGGGCCGTCTTCGACTTCACCCTCGCGCCCGGAGGCGCGCAGATCCTGTTCCTCCAGGTCGACGCCAACGGGGCGGGAGAGCGGCCGGGCGCCGGGCCCGGGACCTTCCGCACCGCCATGCGCAGCGCCCGGCGCGCGCTCCGGCGCTCCGCCTCGCGGGCGGCGGCGATCGAGACCTCGAACGAGATCTTCAACGAGGCGATCCGGCGCTCGGTCGCGGATCTCTACATGCTGAGTACCGACACGCCGCATGGCCCCTATCCCTATGCGGGCGTGCCGTGGTTCTCGGCCCCGTTCGGGCGTGACGCGCTGATCACCGCCTTCCAGATGCTCTGGCTCGACCCCGACCTCGCGCGCGGCGTGCTGCGCTTCCTCGCCGCCAACCAGGCGGACGCGGATGATCCCGCGAGCGATGCCGAACCCGGCAAGATCCTCCACGAGATGCGCCGCGGCGAGATGGCCGAGACCGGGGAAGTTCCGTTCCGCCGTTACTACGGCAGTATCGATTCGACGCCGCTCTTCGTGATGCTCGCCGGCGGCTATCTCGAACGGACCGGCGATATCCGCACGATCCGCGAGATCTGGCCGAACGTGCGCGCAGCCCTGCGGTGGATGGAGGAGCGCGGCGATCGCGACGGCGACGGCTTCATCGAATACGCACGGATGACGGAAGCGGGCCTCGCCAACCAGGGCTGGAAGGACAGTCACGACAGCATCTTCCATGCCGACGGGCGTTCCGCCGAGGGGCCGATCACGCTCGCCGAAGTGCAGGGTTACGCCTATGCCGCGCGGCGCGCCGCCGCCGCGATGGCGTCCGCCCTTGGCCATGCCGGGGAGGCGGAGCGGCAGGGCCAGGAAGCGGAAGCGCTGCAACGCCGCTTCGAGCGGGAATTCTGGTGCGAGGAGATCCAGAGCT
>CAYMOD010000403.1:0-2133 GCA_964391945.1 uncultured Rhodobacterales bacterium
CATCTCAGCCAGTCGGCGGTCTCGCGCCAGATCCGCGCCCTCGAGGAGAGTCTCGACACCACGCTCTTCCGCCGCCACGCCCGCGGCCTGATCCTGACCGAACAGGGCGAACTCCTGTTTGACGCGACGCGGATGATGACGAAGCGGCTCGATACCACCGAGGCGCGCATCCGCGATTCCGAGGACGAGATCTGCGGCGAGCTCCGGGTCACCACCACCACCGGGTTCGGCACGCTCTGGCTCGCGCCGCGGCTGCCGCGGCTCTATGCGCGCTATCCGAACCTGAAGCTCGACGTGATCCTGAGCGAACAGGTGCTCGACCTGCCGATGCGCGAGGCCGATCTCGCGATCCGGATGAAGGAGCCGAGCCAGGCCGATCTCGTCCGGCGCAAGCTCATCGACGTGCGGATGCGCCTCTATGCAAGCCGTTCCTATCTCGAGGGCCACGACATGCCGGCGAGTCCGGCCGACCTCGTCAGGTACCGGGTGATCTCGCAGACGCCGGCGACGCCACAGGTCCGGGCCGGGGCGGACTTCACCGCCGCGCTGCTGGCGGGAGCGCCAAACTCCCACCTGCGGATGAACAACTACTTCGGGATCCTGCAAGCGGTGATCCACGGCCTCGGTATCGGCGTGCTGCCCGATTACGTGACCGTGGACTTCCCCGATCTCGTCAACGTGCTGCCCGAGGCCGAAAGCGCGTCCATCCCCGTCTACCTCGCCTATGCCGAGGAACTGCGCCAGTCGCGGCGGGTTGGCGCTTTCCGGGACTTCGTGGTCGAGGAGATCGGGGTTCTGCGCCGGCAGATGGAAACGGCCGTGGCGGCTGCGCAACAGTGACGCAGCCATGCACACACGGGATGCCAGCCATGCCGACGCGACCAGACACCTTCTCTTGTCGGCTCACGCGTATTGTTCTATATTCTTCCTTGAAATCGGGTGGTGCTCGATTTCAACCTCCCTGTTGGACTTGGGCCGAGCTTGATGCTCGGCCTTTTTTTTGATCCCGACGCCGACGGCTCGGAGACGCCGGCTCTCGCCTTCCGCGTCATGAAAGCTTCGTCATAAAAGCTTTGGGTCCGCGTCATTCGGACGACGCGCAAGCCCGGCAAGTGCGGCGGTGCACGTCACGGATCTCAACGGGAGTCGTCATGAAGCTGCGCCTTGTCCTGCTGCCGGCCATCCTCGCGACCGCACCCGCCGCGGCGAACGAGCCGGTGGCCGCCGTCCTTGCCGGCCACGCGATCCTGCCGGCGCTGAGCCTCGTCGCACCCCCCGGCGACGCACCCGACGATGCCTGGATCAGCGGCAAGTTCACCACCGGCCAGCGCGTCGATCGACCGATGACCGTCCCGGGCGATACCGGCACGGCCCACGGCAATCGGCCGACAGGCATCAGCCTGCCTTTCATCGGCCAGCCCGTGCAAGGGATTTCCGGCGTCGCGATGGAGGTCGCGGAGGATGGATCGACCTACGCGCTGATCGACAACGGCTTTGGCAACAAGCGCAACAGCGCCGACGCCCTGCTCTCCTTCCTGCGGCTTGCGCCTGATTGGGAGACCGGCGGCATCGAGCTCGTCGAATCCGTCTTCCTGCGCGATCCCGACCGGATCATCCCGTTCCGGATCGTTCACGAAGGTACCGGAAAGCGATACCTGACCGGCGGTGATTTCGATCCCGAGAGCATTCAGGTGATCGGCGATACCGTCTGGATCGGCGAGGAGTTCGGCCCCTACCTCCTCAGCGCGACCCTCGACGGCGTCATCACCGGCATCCACGAGACCGCGTTCGACGGCGAGGTGCTGCGCAGCCCCGATCATCCGGCCGTGTCCGTCCCGGCCGAAGCCGGCGCCGATTACCGCGTGCAGCGATCGGGCGGTTTCGAGGGCATGGCGCTCCAGCCGGAAACCGGCCTCCTCTGGGCGATGCTTGAAAAGCCGCTCCTCGGCGAAGACGGCGAGCCCGAGGGACGGTTCCTGCGTGTGCTCGCCTTCGATCCCGAGGCCGGCAACTGGACGGGCGAGAGCTTCCGCTATCCCCTCGATGAGGGGGCAACCGCGATTGGCGACTTCAACTTCATCGACGCGACCCGCGCGCTGGTGATCGAGCGCGACGATGGCGAGGGCGATCCGG
>CAYMOD010000404.1:0-2133 GCA_964391945.1 uncultured Rhodobacterales bacterium
GCACCCGCCACCGGCGGCATCAGCCGCGGATCGGTGATATCCGCCATTGCCGCTTCGTAAAGCGTCCGGTCATCGGGACGGATCACCACGACAAGCCGCGTCACCCCGGAATGCGCGAGCATGGCCGAAACCGCCTTCCCGAGCACGGTGCCGGAGCCGAGCCGCTGATACTGTTTCGGCAGTTCATCCCCGAGGCGCCGGCTGCGCCCGGCCGCCACGATCAGGCCGGCAACCTCCATTCCGTCCCTCCGCTCTCCGCATCGCGGCATATAGAGGCCGAACCCCGGCCTCGGCAACTGGAGCAATGAACGCGTCTCCGGAGTGAGCCGGGAGGGGAGACCACCCGTGCCAGAGCGTATCGGACCGGGCGCTCCATCTTGCTGGCTGGTCACGATCTCCGGGTCAGGTGGGTGCGCCTGTTTCGAAATCGTCCTGGAAGAACGTGGCGAGACAGGCTGCGGCCGCGTCCGAAATGCCGGCGATCTTGTTCGTCGCCTGCCGGTAGAACTTGAAGTTCAGCTCGGTCCCCGGCGCGCCATCGCTCCGGTCGGGGAAGGCCGCGAGCTCGCGCCGGCCCAGCGGCCGGAGCGCAAGCGCCGTCCGCCTGACGGTGATGCTCACCCGCGGCGTCTGCCGGGCGATGCCGGGCGCGCGCGGGAGAGCCTCGGCGGCGGTGACGATCCCGCGCGCGACGAGGCCCCGCCCGCCCTCGTTCTCGCTCGCGAAGACGAAGACGCTGTCGCCCACCGCGATGCGCCTGCCGCCGTACATCGTCTTCTGCGCCGGCAGGACGAAGACCTCGGCCTCCGGGTCGGGAATCCCGGCCTTGACCGCGAATGCCATGGCGCCCTCCCGGCCTGTTCCCTGACGGGGTAGCGCAGAATCTACGCCGGACCTGCAGCCCGGTCGAGGAGGGAATGCCGGACCACCCCAGCCACGGGCGCTTGTGAGGACCGGCCCCGGGCGCTAGAACCCTTCCGAAATGCCCAAAGGTTGAGCACATGGCCGTCGCTCTCGACCGCGTCTCCCTCGATCCGCCTGTTTTTCTGGCACCGATGGCCGGGATCACCGATCCGCCGTTCCGCGCCATCGTCCGCCGCTTCGGCGCCGGGCTCGTCGTCTCCGAGATGATCGCCAGCCGCGAGGTGCTCGCGGCACCGCCTTCGGCGCGTGAACTCGGCCTTGGCGACGCGCGCGGGAAGGGCGCTACCGCTGTTCAGCTTGCCGGCGCCGATCCGGCCATCGTGGCGGAGGCCGCCCGCCGGGTCGAAGGGCTCGGTGCACCTCTCATCGATATCAACATGGGCTGTCCGGCGAAGAAGGTAACGAATGCCTGGTCGGGCTCGGCGCTGATGCGCGACCCGGACGCGGCGCTGAGGATCATCGAGGCGGCGGTCGGCGCCGTCTCGGTGCCGGTCACGCTCAAGATGCGGCTTGGCTGGGACGCGCGCAGCCTGAACGCGCCCCTGATCGCTGCCCGTGCCGAGGCGGCCGGCATCCGCATGATCACCGTCCACGGCCGCACCCGCTGCCAGTTCTACAAGGGCGCGGCCGATTGGGCGGCGATCGCCGCGGTAAAACGCGCGGTCCGGATCCCGGTGATCGCGAACGGCGACATCGTCGACGCTGCCACCGCCCGCGCCGCCCGCGCGCGCTCGGGCGCGGAGGGGGTGATGATCGGCCGCACCGCCCGCGGAAGGCCGTGGCTGCTCGCGCAGATTGCCGCGTCCCTCACCGGCCGGCCCGCGCCGCAAGCGCCCACCGGTGCCGCGCTCCGCGCCCTCGTCGTCGAGCATTACGAGGCGATGCTCGGCCATTACGGACGTGGACTCGGCCTCCGCGTCGCCCGGAAGCAGATCGGCTGGTATCTCGACGCTGCCGGCGCGGAACCGGGATTCCGTTCGCTTCTCCTGACCGCGGACGACCCGGACGCGGTTCTCCGCGCCCTGGCCGCGCCCTGGCCGCTCCGGGAAGCGCGGGCAGCGGCATGACCGCCCTCGCCGCATTCCAGGGTGGCGCGTCGGGCATCCCGCCCGTGGCACCCACCCGCCCGCGCCGCCCTACCGGCAGCGGCGTCCCCGGCAGCGGCGTCCGTGGCACGAGAGGAATCGTCCCGGCAACGGTGCGGGATGG
>CAYMOD010000405.1:0-2126 GCA_964391945.1 uncultured Rhodobacterales bacterium
GGCTGCCAGATGAACGTCTACGACAGCGGGCGCATGGAAGCGGCGCTGGCGGAGCAGGGCTACGGGCTGACGGCGGATCCGGGCGAGGCCGACCTCGTCATCCTCAATACCTGCCATATCCGCGAGAAGGCGGCCGAGAAGGTCTATTCCGAGATCGGCCGGCTGCGGGCGCTCAAGGCGGCGCGGCCGGGAATGGTGATCGGCGTCGCCGGCTGCGTCGCCCAGGCCGAGGGCGCGGAGATGCTCGCGCGCGCGCCCGCGGTCGATCTCGTCGTCGGGCCGCAGGCCTATCACCGGCTGCCGGCGATGCTCGACCTTGTGGCGAAGGGCGAGCGCCCGGTCGAGACGGATTTCCCGGCCGAGAACAAGTTCGACCATCTCGCGGAGGATGCCCGGCCGCGGCGTTCGCCCACGGCCTTCCTGACCGTGCAGGAGGGGTGCGACAAGTTCTGCGCCTTCTGCGTCGTGCCTTATACCCGCGGCGCCGAGATGTCGCGGCCGGTCGCGCGCGTGATCGCGGAGGCCGAGGCGCTGGTGGCGAAGGGCGTGCGCGAGATCACGCTCCTCGGCCAGAATGTCAACGCCTATCACGGGGCGGCGGCGGGCGGCGAGGTCGGGCTCGCCGGGCTGGTGCGCCGCCTCGCCGCGATCGAGGGGCTCGCACGCATCCGCTACACGACATCGCATCCGAACGACATGGACGACGATCTCATCGCCGCCCATGCCGAGGTCGGGAAGCTGATGCCCTATCTGCACCTGCCGGTGCAGGCGGGAAGCGACCGGGTGCTGAAGGCGATGAACCGCAAACACACGGCCGAAGGCTATCTCCGGCTGGTCGAGCGCATCCGCGCGGCGCGGCCCGACATCGCGCTCTCGGGGGATTTCATCGTCGGTTTTCCCGGCGAGACCGTAGCGGATTTCGTGCAGACCCTCGCCCTCGTCGAGGCGGTGGGCCATGCGCAGGCCTATTCGTTCAAGTATTCGCCCCGCCCCGGAACGCCCGCCGCCAACCGCGAGCAGGTGCCCGAACCGGTCAAGGCCGAACGGCTTGCCCGGCTGCAGGCGCTGCTCGCCGCACAGCAGCACGCGTTCCAGGAAGCGATGGTCGGGCGGACACTGCCGGTTCTGATCGAGAAGGAGGGGCGGGAAGCGGGTCAGGTTGCGGGCCGCTCGCCCTATCTGCAGGCTGTCCATCTCGAGGGCACGCGGTCGCTGATCGGAACCATCGTGCCGGTGCGGATCGCCGCCTCCGGGCCGAATTCGCTGGCGGGGAGGCTCGCCGCCTGAGTGGCGCGGGTGGAAGCCGGCCCCGGCGGGGACCGGCACCGGCGGGGCCGCGGCTCACGCCATGCCGATCAGCGACAGGATCGCGAGGACGATGACGACGAGCCCGACGATATAGATGATGCTGTTCACTGGAAATCTCCCTCAGGGTTTCGTAAATCGTTCCTCAACGTCAGGCCGCGTCGGCGGTTCCGGGCCGTCTCGCGGGCGGTTGGAACCCGCCGGCCGGACAAAGGCTTGAACGCGGGCGACGCGTCAGGCAACGTCTGGAAGAGTTCGATTCACCTGAATGCCGGAGGTCCATTGGCGTCAAACGCCCCCCGTCCCGCGCAACCGTCCGACGATGATAGCGGTGACAGCATCCTGCGGTTTCCCGACAACCGGCTCCTGATCGACCTCTGCGGCGAACTCGACCGCAACATCGCCCAGATCGAGAGCGGCACCGGCGTGATGATCACCCGGCGCGGCAACGAACTGGCCGTTCACGGCGAACCGTCCGGGCGCGCGCTCGCCGAGGGGGTGCTGCGCGGGCTCTATGCCCGGCTCGAACAGGGGCGGGCTGTCGTGCCGGGCGATATCGACGCGGCGCTCAGGATGATGCCCTCCGGTTCGGCGGATGATGAGGGGCGCACGCAGCTCGACATGTTCGGCGACGGCGCCCGGCTCGAGATCCGCACCCGCAAGAAGATGGTCGAGCCGAGGACCGGGGCCCAGCGCGCCTATGTCGAGCAGCTGTTCCGGCACGAACTCGTTTTCGGCCTCGGCCCTGCCGGTACCGGCAAGACCTATCTCGCGGTGGCGGCTGCGGTCGCGATGTTCCTCGACGGCCAGGTCGACCGGCT
>CAYMOD010000406.1:0-2118 GCA_964391945.1 uncultured Rhodobacterales bacterium
GAACTGATGATCGAGGCAGGCCTGCCCGAGGGCATCCTCCAGGTCGTGAACGGCGACAAGGAGGCAGTGGACGCCCTCCTCGACCATCCCGACATCGCCGCGATCGGCTTCGTCGGCTCGACTCCGATCGCCCGGTATATCTACGGCCGCGGTGCCACGACCGGCAAACGCGTGCAGTGTTTCGGCGGCGCCAAGAACCACATGATCGTCATGCCCGATGCTGATCTCGACCAGGCCGTCGATGCCCTCGTCGGCGCCGGCTATGGCGCGGCAGGCGAGCGCTGCATGGCGGTCTCGGTCGCGGTGCCGGTCGGCGAGGCGACGGCCGACGCGCTGATCCAGAAACTCGTCCCCAAGGTCGAGGCGCTCAAGATCGGTCCCTATACCGCCGGGGATGATGTCGATTTCGGCCCGGTCGTCACCAGCGAGGCAAAGTCGCGCATCCTCGGCCTGATTGATTCCGGCGTCGATTCCGGCGCCGAACTCGTCGTCGACGGCCGCGGCTTCACCATGCAGGGCTACGAGGAGGGGTTCTTCGTCGGCGCCTGCCTCTTCGACCGGGTGACGCCGGAGATGGAGATCTACCGCCAGGAGATCTTCGGCCCCGTCCTCTCCACCCTCCGCGCCGCGAGCTACGAGGACGCGCTCGACCTCACGATGCGCAACGAATACGGCAACGGCACCGCGATCTTCACCCGCGACGGCGACACCGCGCGCGACTTCACCTCCCGCGTCGATGTCGGCATGATCGGCGTCAACGTGCCGATCCCGGTGCCGCTCGCCTACCACGGCTTCGGCGGCTGGAAGAAATCGGGTTTCGGCGACCTCAACCAGCACGGTCCCGACGCCTTCCGCTTCTACACCCGCACCAAGACCGTCACCGCCCGCTGGCCCTCCGGCATCAAGGAAGGCGCAGCCTTCTCGATCCCGACGATGGAGTGAGCATGGACGGAACCGGACAGGCACGCCCCCGCCGTTTCCCCTTTCGGACGAGGCCGCACGCCACCGGTGATCGCCCCCGCCCCAGGTAACAGTTTCGCAGGGAAAAAATGACCATCATCGCCCGCCAGGAAGGCCGCGCCGGCCGCATCACCCTCGCCCGCCCCGAGGCGCTGAACGCGCTCACGCCCGGCATGATCCGTGACATCGACCGCGTGCTGAAGCTCTGGGCTGGTGACGTCAACATCCGCCTCGTCATCATCGATGCCGAAGGCCCGCGGGCCTTCTCGGCCGGTGCCGACATCGCCGAAGCCTGGCGGACCGGTCGCGCGGGCGATTTCGAGGCAGGCCGCACCTTCCTGCGCGAGGAATACATCGTCGACGCCCGCATCGCCTGGTTCCCGAAACCCGTCGTCACCTTCATGCAGGGCTATGTAATGGGCGGCGGCGTCGGAATCGGCGGTCATGCCCTCTACCGGGTGATCGGCGACTCGACCCGGATCGCCATGCCCGAATGCATGATCGGCCTCGTCCCCGACGCCGGCGGCACCCACCTGCTCGCGCAGGCGCCGGGGCGACTCGGCGAATATCTCGGCCTCACCGGCCACCGCATGGAGCCGGGCGACGCCATCCTCGCGGGCTTTGCCGACCATTACATCCCCGAGGTGCGCTGGCCCGATCTTGTCCGCGAGGCGGCCGATTCGGGCGATCCCGCCTGCATCGCCGCCGCGGCCGTACCTGTGCCCCCGGCGCTCCTCGGCGAGAGGCGCGATACCATCGACCGGGTCTTCGCGGCGCCGGACGTCGCCGCGATCCACGCCGCCCTGCCTGACGATGAATGGGGCCGCGCGACACGCGACACGCTCGAGCGGCAATGCCCGCTCTCGATGGCGGCGGCGCTGCGCCTGATCCGCGACGCCCGCGCCCATCCCGGCGTGCCGGAGGCGCTGGCGCGCGAATTCCGCTTCTCCTGGCGCGCCGCCTCGGACGGCGAGTTCCTCGAGGGCATCCGCGCCGCGGTGATCGACAAGGACCGCGCCCCCCGCTGGCGCGACAGCATCGCCACGCTCGATCCCGCACGCGTCGAGGCGATGCTCGCTCCCTTGGGCGAATACGAGATCCGCTTCCCCGACCTCCAGCCCACCAAACCCCCGCCCCCGAGCGGCGGCTGAGGCTGGC
>CAYMOD010000407.1:0-2110 GCA_964391945.1 uncultured Rhodobacterales bacterium
ATTCCACCGTGAAGCGCGTCGAGCGCCGCTTCCGTCCGGGCGAGCCGCGGCCGGTAACGCGCGCCCGAGACCCACATCAGCGCGGAGGCGAGCAGCCGGAGCGCGGTCTCCCGCGGCGCGGCGGCGAGCGGCGCCGGATCAAGCACGATGTCGCCGGCCACACCCCGCCGCACCGAGACCCGGCCAAGCTCCGCCGCCTGCACCTCGAGCGCCGCACGGGCCCGCGCCATCTGCGCCGCGGTCGCGGCCAGTCGCCCGGGCGTGAGCCCCAGAGGGGCGAGGTGCGTGAGCGCAGCCCGCGCCCGCACGCGGGCGAAGACCGGATCTTCATTGCTCGGATCCTCGCACCAGCCGACGCCTTCGCGCCGCAACCAGTCGCGCAACATCGTCCGGCTCATCCCAAGCAACGGCCGCAACCAGAGAATGCCGCCCTGCTCCACCGCCGGCGCCATCGCCGCGAGCCCGTCCACTCCCGAGCCGCGGGCGAGCCGCAGGAGCACCGTCTCGGCCTGGTCATCGAGCGTGTGGCCGAGTGCGACGGCGGCGATACCGCGCGCCCGCGCCCAATCGGCAATCAGCGCCCGCCGCGCCTCGCGCGCCGCGTCCTGAAGATTGCCGCGCGGCCCGCCCTCCCAGCGCAGGATCGCGTGCGGGATGCCCCGCTCCGCGCAGAGATCGGCAACAATGCGCGCTTCGGTCGCGCTCTCCGGCCGGAGAGCGTGATCGACCGTCACCGCCGAGAGCGGTCGGTCGGCCACACGGTGCAGAAGCAGCAGAAGCGCCGTCGAATCACTCCCGCCCGAGATGGCAACCCCGAGCCGCCGGTCGCCCGCCGCGGATCCTGCTTCCGCCATCGCCGCGAGCGCGGCCCGGACCGCGGTCCCGGGATCGCCTGCCGCGTCCGTCAGCGGCGGCAGCCGAGGGAGTTGCGACTCTCCGTCACGTCGGACGCAACGGCCGAGCCGGGATAGCGGGCATCGATCTCCGCCAGCGTCAGGCAGGCCTCCTCGGTCTGCCCGAGCTGGCCGAGGCTGACGGCGAGGCCATGCAGCGCCTTCGGCGCAGTCGGGGCGTCGGGCGCACCCGAGAACGTGTCGAGATAGGCGCGTGCCGCCCCGCGATGGTCCCCATTCGCCGCCAGCGCCTCCGCCTTCATGCTCTGCGCCTCGGCCGAGAACGGGCCGACCGGATAGGCGACGAGGAACGCGTCGATCAGCCTGACCGCCTCGTCATGCCGCCCCTCCTCGTAGGCGGTCTTCGCCGCGTCGAAATCGGCCTTCTCGCCCACCGCGAGCTGCGGCCCGGCGGTGCCCGGCCTCGGACTCGGGCCCGGCGCCGGAAATCTCCCGATACCGCTGCCAATGCCTCCCTGCTGGCCGGTGATGCCGCTCACCGGCGGGATCACCGGCGGAGCCGCCGCCTGCCGTTCCGAGAGGCCGCCCCCGAGCGGCTCGCCCCCGCCAAGCAGGCTGACATCGCCGCCCTCGAGTTCGGCAAGGCGGAACTCGATGTCGTCGACCCGATTGGAGGCGTCCCGCACCACCCGGTCAAGATCGTTGGCGAGCACATCGACCCTTCCGGTGAGCTGAACGAGCCTCCTCTCGAGCTGGTCGAGCCGCTGCAGCGCGCTCGCGGCCCCCTGCGGCAGGCCCTGCGCCGGCCCGCGCGCGACAAGCGCGTTGCGGATCTCCTGGATCTGCTGGTTGAGGAGGGTGAGCTCCTCGCGGATGTCGGCGACATTCGCGCCCGACGTGGCGGCGGGCGCGTCGTCCTGCGCCTGCACCGCGCCGGGAAGCACCGCGAACGCAAGGAACGCGGCGCAGGCAACGGGACGGAGCATGCCGATGACCATGGAAACCTCCTGGAGAAGCGCGGGCGGGACCTTAGGCGATCAGACGCCCGCCCCGCCAGTCACAACCGTGACAGCGCGCCGGTTCTGCGCCCAGCAGCTCTCGCTCGGGCAGGTGGCGATGGGGCGCTCGCGGCCGTAGGGCGTGGTGGAGATGCGCGAATCGGGGACGCCGCTCGCCACCATGTGGTTGCGCACCGCCGCCGCGCGGCGCGCGGAGAGGGCGATGTTGTAGTCGCGGGTGCCGCGCTCGTCGGCATG
>CAYMOD010000408.1:0-2108 GCA_964391945.1 uncultured Rhodobacterales bacterium
TGCCGCAGCATGACCTCGCCCTCCTCCTCGAAATGGGCGCTGAAACGGAGCGGCTCGGGCACGCCATCGAGCAGGCGCGCGAGATCGGCCTTGCGCTCGACAAGGGGGAGGGCGCGAAGGTCGTGCCCGTCGAGATGGAGGAGGTCGAACAGGTAGAAGGTGAAGCGGTCGCCGCGGCCGTCGGCGAGGTCGGCCTGGAGCGTGGCGAAGTCGGAGGTCCCGGAGGCGTCCTCCACCACGATCTCGCCATCAAGCACGGCCTCGTCGGCCAGTGGTCCCAGCGCGTCCGGAATGCGCGGAGCGAAACGTTCGGTCCAGTCGAGGGCCTTGCGGGTGAGGAGGCGGATGGAACCGTGCTGAAGATGCGCCTGGATGCGGTAGCCGTCGAACTTGATCTCGTGGAGCCAGATCCCGCCGGTCGGCGCGGCAGGCCGGAGGATGGCAAGGGCGGGCTCGACGAAGCCGGGGAAGGGGTCGTGACGTTTCCGCACGCGCGGCTTCCGCTCCGGTTTGCGCGGCTCGGCGCCGGAAAGCCGCCTTGAACCATCGCTGATCTCCGCGAGGTCGCGCCCGGAGAGGACGGAGGTCTGGTGCTCCTCGAGGATGTCGGGATCCTCCGGTCCGCGGGCGTGGGCGTCCTCGGACTTGATGAGGAGCCAGTTCTCCGCCCGTTCGCGCGGTCGCGAAGCCATGCGCACGAGATGCCAGCGGCCCTTGAGCCGCTCGCCCCGGAGGGTGATCTCGAGATGGCCCTTGTTCAGGCCCTGCTCCGGGTCGCCCTTCGCCCGCCAGTTGCCGCGGTCCCAGAGAAGCACGGTGCCCCCGCCATACTGGCCCCCGGGGATCGAGCCCTCGAAGGACGCATAGGCGAGCGGGTGGTCCTCGGTGCGCAGTGCAAGACGCTTCTCGCCGGGGACGAGGCTCGGGCCGCGGGTGACGGCCCAGCTCCAGAGCACCCCGCCGTGCTCGAGCCGGAGGTCGTAATGGAGACGGCGGGCGGCGTGTTTCTGGATGGTGAAGACGGGCTTCCCGCGGCCCGAGCCGGGGTCGGGCCCGGGTTCGGGTTCGGGCGTTTTCGTGAAGTCGCGCTTGCGGCGGTAGGGCGCGAGACTCATCGGCCGTCAGCCCGTCCTGCGCCTCGGCGGTGGGGAGCCGCCCCGCTTCCTGCCGGTACCGGCCTTTCCGGCGGGCCTGCCACCGGCCTTCCGCCCCTCCGGCGTCCGTCCGCCGGGCGTTCGCCCGTCCGGGTTCTGGCCGTCCGGATTCCGGTCATCCGGATTCTGGCCGTCCGGCTCCCCGCCGGCACTGGCGCGGAGGGCGTCGAGAAGGTTCACGATCTTTGCTTCGATCGGGCGTCTGGGCCTGGCGATCGTGCGACCCTCGGCCTTGGCGAGGACGAGCGCGGCCAGTGCCGCCTCGTAGCGGTCGTCGAAAGCAGCCGGGTCGAAACGGCCGCTCCTGGTCCTGATGATGTGCCGGGCGAGGTCGAGCATCTCGCCTTCGATCTCGAACTCCGGGATGCCGCGGAAGACCACACGCGCATTCCGGACCTCGTAATCGAAGTTGAGGGTGTTCGCGACGAGCCCCGGCCCCTGCGCCCGGATCAGCACCGTCCGCACGCGCCGGAAAAGCGTCGCCCGCGCTACCGCGGCGGCGTTCCGGATCCGCATTCCTTCGCGGATCAGCGCGAAGGCGGCATTGGCGTCGCGGCCTGCCGGCGCGAGATACTAGGGCTTGTCGAAATAGGTGGTGTCGATGTCGGAGCAGGCGAGGAACGCCTCGACATGAAGGATCTTGTCGCTCTCGGGCGCTGCCCGCGCGAGGTCCCCGGGCGTGAGAACGACGAAACGGCCCTTCTCCGCCTCGTAGCCCTTCACCTGATCCTCCGGATCCACGGGTTCCTCCGTCTCCGCGTCCATATATTCGCGGCGGACCTGATTGCCGGTGCGGCGGTTGACGATGTGGAAGCTCACGCGCTCGCTTGTCGAGGCGGCTGCATGGAGTGCCACCGGGCACACAAGTTCCGCGATCCTGAGATCTCCTTTCCAGATCGCGCGCGGGGCCATGCGATTCCACTCCATCCGTGATCTGGTCAAATGCATGAGGGG
>CAYMOD010000409.1:0-2101 GCA_964391945.1 uncultured Rhodobacterales bacterium
TCAGCGTCATCGTCGAGGAGGGGCAGCCGGCGCAGGCGCCCTGCATGTGGAGATAGACGACGCCGCGGTCGAAACCGTGGAAGGTGATGTCGCCGCCATCCTGTGCCACCGCCGGGCGGACACGGGTATCGAGGAGTTCCTTGATCTGGCCGACGATCTCGGCATCGGGGCCGTCGTGGGCGGCGTGTTCGACCGCGCCGGCGTCGCCCTCGATCACCGGCTCGCCCGACTGGTAGTGCTCCATGATCGCGCCGAGGATGGCAGGTTTCAGATGCGTCCAGTCGTCGTCCTCGCTCTTGGTCACGGTAACGAAGTCGGGCCCGAAGAATACGCCGGTCACGCCGGCCGCGGCGAAGATCCGGCGGGCGAGCGGCGAGGTGTCGGCGCTCTCGGCCGTCGGAAAATCGGCGCTGCCGGTGCCGAGCACCTCGCGGCCGGGAAGGAATTTCAGTGTCGCCGGGTTGGGCGTCGACTCGGTCTGGATGAACATGGGGTAGTCTCCCTTCACCGCTCATATGGGATCACCGGGGCGAAGCCGTCAAGATCGCGGTCTGGAATGGTTCCAGGTTCACGTGACGGCGACGATCTCCTCCTTGGTCATCGAGCCCGGCACGATGGTGAGCGGGATCGTGAGTTCCGACAGGCGCCGCCCGGTGAGGGCGGTGACGACGGGGCCGGCGCCGTCCTTGCCGGTTCCGGCCCCGAGGATGAGCAACCCGACATGCGGGTTCTCCCTGATATGGGCGAGGATGCAGTCGATCTTCTCGCCCTCGCGGATCGCGAGTTTCGGAGTGATGCCCTCGCGTTTCTCCATGCGGTCCTTGAAGATCTGGAAATGCGCCTCGATCTTTTCGCGCGCCTCATGACGCATGACATCGGCAACGCCCATGAAGTGCTGGAATTCCTCGGGCGAGATGATCGCGAGGATCTCGACGTTGCCGCCGGTCTTGGCCGCGCGGATGGCGGCGTAACGCATGGCGTTCAGCATCTCGGGCGTGTCGTCGAGCAGGATCAGGAAGGTGCGCACGCCGGTCTCCCCCAGTTCCGCCGTTCCGGTCGCGAGGTTGTCGATGATTCCGCAACCGTGCGCCCGGCGCAATGGCTGGACGGGCTGTCGCCCTAGAGGCGGGCGGCAGGGCGGCTGCGGATGAAGCCGACGATCTCGCGCACGCGGTCGAGGAGCGGGTCGGCGATGGCGGCCGCGCGTTCGGCGCCCCGGCCGAGAATGCGGTCGATCTCGGCGGGGTCGGCGAGGAATTCCTCGATCCGGCCGCTGATCGGCGCAAGATGGGCGACGGCGATCTCGACCAGGGCGGGTTTGAACGTGGAGAAGGGCCTGCCGGCGAAAGCAGCGACCACGGCGTCGCATTCCTCGCCCGCGAGGGAAGCGTAGATGTTGACAAGGTTGCGCGCCTCGGGCCGGGATTCGAGTTCGGCGTAGGTCTCGGGCAGCGGATCAGGGTCGGTGCGGGCCTTGCGGATCTTCTGGGCGATGGCATCGGCATCGTCGCGAAGGTTGATCCGGCTCATGTCGGACGGGTCGGATTTCGACATTTTCTTCGTGCCGTCGCGGAGCGACATGACCCGCGTCGCCGCGCCCTCGATCACCGGCTCGGGGAGGGGGAAGAACCCGGTGCCGTAGTCGTGGTTGAACTTGGCGGCAATGTCGCGGGTAAGCTCGACATGCTGCTTCTGGTCCTCGCCGACGGGAACATGGGTCGCGTGGTAGGCGAGGATGTCGGCCGCCATCAGCGTCGGGTAGGAGTAGAGGCCGACGGAGGCCGCCTCGCGGTCGCGGCCCGCCTTGTCCTTGAACTGGGTCATCCGGTTCAGCCAGCCGATGCGGGCGACACAGGAGAGGATCCAGCCGAGTTCGGCATGGGCGGAAACCTGGCTCTGGTTGAAGAGGATCGACCGCTCCGGGTCGATGCCGCAGGCAATGAAGGCGGCGGTGAGTTCGCGGATCGTACCGCGGAGCTTGGCCGGATCCTGCCAGACCGTGATCGCGTGCATGTCGACGACGCAGAAGAGCGCCTGCCCCTCGGCATCCTGCATCGCCCCGAAGCGGCGGAGCGCGCCGAGGTAGTTGCCGAGCGTCAGG
>CAYMOD010000410.1:0-2091 GCA_964391945.1 uncultured Rhodobacterales bacterium
GCGGCGGAGCGGTCCACCTTGGTCGGGTCCTTGCCCGAGAACGCGCCGCCACCGTGGCGCGCCGCGCCGCCGTAGGTATCAACGATGATCTTGCGCCCGGTGAGGCCGGTGTCGCCGTCGGGACCGCCGATCACGAAACGCCCGGTCGGGTTCACGAAGAGCCTTCCCTCGGGCACTTCCCAGCCGCCGGGGAGGGCGCGGCTGACATAGGGTGCGACCATCGCGCGGACGGTCTCCTGGTCCACGTCCTCGCCATGCTGGGTCGAGACGAGCACCGCGTCGACCGCGACCGGGCGGCCGTCTTCGTAGCGGAGCGTGACCTGGCTCTTGGAATCGGGACCGAACCGGGGCTCGGCGCCAGACTTGCGCGCCTCGGCCATCAGCCGCAGGATCCGGTGCGAGAACTGGATCGGCGCCGGCATCAGCTCGGCGGTCTCGTCGCAGGCATAGCCGAACATGATGCCCTGGTCGCCGGCGCCTTCCTCGGCCTTGGCACCGGCATCGACGCCTATCGCGATATCGGCCGATTGCGCATGCAGGCGGACGATCACCTCCATGGTCCGCCAGTTGAAGCCGGCCTGTTCGTAGCCGATGTCGCGCACTGCCTCGCGGGCGGCCTCCTCGACGCGGCCGAGGATCTCCGACGGCCCGCGCACCTCGCCGGCGATGGTGACGTGATCCGTGGTCGCGAGCGTCTCGCAGGCGACGCGCGCGTCCGGGTCGGCGGCGAGATAGAGGTCGAGCACCGTGTCGGAGATGCGATCGCAGACCTTGTCGGGATGCCCCTCGGATACGCTCTCGCTGGTGAAGAGCCAGCTCTTCTGGGCCATGGTTCAGTCGCTCCTTTGTGCCGCTTGTTCCTGCTTCATCATGCCGATCGGCGCTGGGCTTCCGATCGCGTGCCCGGACGATAGCCGAGATTGGAGCCGAGCCAACGCTCGATCTCCGAGGGGTTCACGCCCTTGCGCAGGGCGTAATCCTCGACCTGGTCGCGGCCGATCCGGCCCACCCCGAAATAAGTGGCGCCGGGGTGGGAGAAATAGAGGCCCGAGACCGAGGCGCCGGGCCACATCGCGAAACTTTCGGTGAGATGGATGCCGGTATGCGATTCGGCGTCGAGAAGGTCGAAGATCGTGCGCTTCTCGGTGTGGTCGGGGCAGGCCGGGTAGCCTGCGGCCGGGCGGATGCCGCGGTAAGCTTCGCGAATCAGTTCTTCATTCGACAGGCTCTCGTCGGGCGCGAAGCCCCAGAACTCGCGGCGGACGCGGGCATGCAGCCGCTCGGCGAAGGCTTCCGCCAGCCGGTCGGCGAGCGCCGAGACCATGATCGCATCGTAATCGTTGCCGTCCTTCTTGAAGCGGGCAGCGATGTCGTGGACTTCCGGCCCCGCCGTCACCGCGAAACCACCGATCCAGTCGGGGATGCCCTTCGGTGCCACGAAATCCGCGAGCGCGTAGTTGGCGCGGTCCTTGGACTTCGATCCCTGCTGACGCAGGCTGTGGAGCAGGGCGCGGCGCTTCTTGCGCGCCCCGTCGGCATAGACCTCGATGTCGTCGCCGACCGCATTGGCGGGCCAGAGGCCGATCACGCCCTTCGGCGTGAACCAGTGCTCGCGCTCGATCCGGTCGAGCATGGCGTTGGCCGCGGCGAACAGGTCGCGCGCGACCTCGCCGCGCATGTTGTCCTGCAGGATCGCCGGGTAGGTGCCGCGGAGTTCCCAGGTCAGGAAGAACGGCGTCCAGTCGATCACCTCGCGCAGTTCCTCGATCGGATAGTCGTCGAACACCTTGACCCCGGTGATCGCCGGCTCGGGCGGGATATAGCTGTCCCAGTCGCCGTCGAAGGCGTTGGCGCGCGCCTCGGCGAGCGGCGTCACCGGGCGGTCGCCCCGATCGGCGGCGCTGGCGAGCTTCTCCTGCCCGGCGCGCACGTCCGCGAGGAATTCGTCGCGCGCGGTCTTCGACAGCAGCCGCGAGACCACGCCGACCGCCTTGGAAGCGTCATCGACATGCACGACACCGGATGCGTATTCGGGGGCGATGCGGATCGCGGTGTGTTTCTTCGAGGTGGTGGCGCCGCCGATCAGCAGCG
>CAYMOD010000411.1:0-2088 GCA_964391945.1 uncultured Rhodobacterales bacterium
GCGCGGTTCGGCGCGGGCCAGGTCGGCGAGCATCTGCCGCGGCTGATCCGCGCGGTTGCGCGCGAAGGACGGCGGGTGGTCTGGTCCTGCGACCCGATGCACGGCAATACGATCAAGTCGGCGACGGGCTACAAGACCCGGCCCTTCGACCGGGTGCTGCGCGAGGTCCGCGAGTTCTTCGCCATCCATGCAGCGGAAAACACCATCCCCGGCGGCGTCCATTTCGAGATGACCGGCCAGGATGTGACCGAATGCACGGGCGGCCTGCGGGCGATCACCGACGAGAATCTGAGCGACCGCTATCATACCGCCTGCGATCCGCGGCTGAACGCGGCGCAGGCGCTCGAGCTTGCCTTCCTCGTCGCGGAGGAACTCGACCAGCGGCTGCAGGCGCAGCGCGCCGCCGGCTGAGGCGTGCAGGCGCTCGTCATCCTGACGGCGGCGGCGGGGATCGACGACGGTATCGCCGCGGCGGCAGCGGACGCGCTGCGGCGGGCGGGCGTGGCTCTGGAGCCGCCGCAGCGGCTCGCGCGGACCGCGGTCGAGATCGCGCTCCCTGAGGCGCCCACGGGCATCGACCTGCGGGCCCTCCTCGGGGGCGGGCCGGTTGATGTCAATCTCGTCCCGGCTTCGGGGCGGCGCAAGCGCGTGCTGCTCGCCGATATGGATTCGACCATCATCAACGTCGAATGCATCGACGAGCTTGCGGATTTTGCAGGGCTGAAGGCCGAGGTCGCAACCGTGACCGAGGCGGCGATGCGGGGCGAGCTCGATTTCGAGGCGGCGCTGGTCGCGCGGGTGAAGCTGCTCCAGGGGCTGCCGGAGACGGCGCTCGCGCGCACCTTCGAGGAGCGGGTGCGGCTCAACCCGGGCGCGGCGGTGCTGGTGCGGACCATGCGGGAAGCCGGTGCCCTGACGGCGCTGGTCTCGGGCGGGTTCACCTATTTCACCGACCGGGTCGCGGCGGCAGCGGGGTTTGCCGAGCATCGCGCCAACCGGCTCGGGATCGCGGCGGGCGTCCTGACCGGGGAGGTGGCGCGGCCGATCCTCGGGCGGGAAGCGAAGCGGCAGGCGCTCGCGGATCTCTGCGCGCGGGCCGGCGTGCCGGAAACGGCGGCCGTCGCGGTCGGGGACGGCGCCAACGACCTCGACATGGTGCGGGCGGCCGGGCTCGGCGTCGCCTACCACGCGAAACCGGCACTGGCGGCAGAGGCGGATACAAGGCTCGACCACTCGGATCTGACTGCGATCCTCGCGCTCCAGGGCATTCCCGAGACGGAGTGGGCCGGGGAGTAGCGGGAATCCGTAGCAGCGGGGGCGAAAATGCCCGCGCGTGAAAACCCTCTCCTGCGCCTTCCGCTTGATCGCCTCGGAATGTGGCCATGGCCCGTGCCCGAACCGGCCATTCAGGCGGAAATCCCATCAAGCCATTGATCCCGAAATGGAGGCAACCCCTGCCTCACGATTGGCGCCCCTACCTCGCGCCGCGTTCGGATCATCGGAATGTCGCCGGGATGAGACCCCCACGACATGGAATCGCGCAACAACCATGCCGTCCGCTCCGGAGCCGGGGCGGCATCCGGGAAGGAGGATGGCATGGGATCTTGCGCGAGGATGCTGATCGCCTCGGCGGCGCTGGTGGCGCTCGCGGGGCCGGCGGCGGCGCGGTTCGACTATGTCGGCGGGATCGAGGTGAAGGGCGAGGCGGCCGATCCGGCGGTGGCGCGGGGCGTCGTCTTCGACGACCATTCGCGCGACGGGCTGCGGCAGGCGGACGAGCCGGGAATCGCCGGCGTGATCGTCTCCAACGGCCGCGAGGTGACGCTGACCGATGCCGAAGGCCGCTATACGCTTCCCGTCCATGACGACATGACGCTGATGGTCTCGAAACCCGCCGGCTGGCAGACGCCGGTGAGCGCGGACGGGGTGCCGCAGTTCTTCTACCACCACAAGCCCGGCGGCAGCCCGACGCCGCTGCGCTACGGCGGGCTCGCGCCGACCGGTCCACTGCCGGCCGAAGTGAACTTCCCCCTCGTCGAGACGGCGGAGCCCGAGCGGTTCCGCTGCATCGCGATGGGCGACACCCAG
>CAYMOD010000412.1:0-2062 GCA_964391945.1 uncultured Rhodobacterales bacterium
GTCAGGCTTCGGCGGATGCCGTCACCACCTTCCAGCGCTTGGTTTTCGAAATCGGCGCGCATTCCTCGATGCGGACACGGTCACCGACCTTGAACTGGTTCTCCGGGTCATGCGCCCGGTACTTCTTCGACTTCCGGATCGTCTTCTTCAGCACCGGATGCGTGAAGCGTCGCTCGACGGAGACCGTGACGGTCTGCGCGTTCTGGTCGCTGGTCACGGTCCCGGTCAGGATACGCTTGGGCATCTCAGGCCTCCCCGGCCGCGCCGGCGGCCCTGTCTGTCGCAGCCGCGGCGGCGGCCTTCTCGTTCAGGATGGTTTTCACCCGCGCCGCGTCCCGCCGCACCAGGCTCATCCGCGCGGTGCTTTCGAGCTGGCCCGTTGCCTGCTGGAAGCGCAGGTTGAAGGCTTCCTTCTTCAGCCGCACAAGTTCGTCGCGAAGCTGATCTGGGGTCCTGTCCCGAAGCTCGGCCGCTTTCATGGCCACTTCCTCTCTCATCGAACCTGCCGGCGCCCCGCCCCGGCGGTATTCCAAAACATCCAGGCGGCGTCGGGCCCATCCGGGCCCCGCCCCTACCAATCCTCGCGCACGACGAAACGACACTTCACCGGCAGCTTCATGGCTGCCAAGCGGAGGGCTTCTCTTGCCACATCTTCGCCGACGCCGTCAATCTCGAACATCACCCGGCCGGGCTTCACCTTGGCAGCCCAGAACTCGACCGAGCCCTTGCCCTTGCCCATGCGGACCTCGATCGGCTTCTTCGAGACCGGCACGTCCGGGAAGATCCGGATCCAGACCCGCCCCTGGCGCTTCATGTGGCGGGTGAGGGCGCGCCGCGCCGCCTCGATCTGGCGGGCGGTGATCCGCTCGGGCTCCTGCGCCTTCAGCCCGTATGAGCCGAAATTGAGGTCGAAGCCCCCCTTCGCCTCTCCGCTGATACGCCCCTTGTGCATCTTGCGGAACTTGGTCTTCTTCGGTTGCAGCATTTACTTCAACTCCCTCAGCGCGGACGCTGCATCCGGCCGCCGCTCTCCTGCAGCTCGGACTGGCGGCGATCGCGGGCCTGCGGATCATGCTCGAGGATCTCGCCCTTGAAGATCCAGACCTTGACACCGATGATGCCGTAGGCAGTCCGTGCCTCGACGATCGCATAATCCACATCCGCCCGCAGCGTGTGGAGCGGCACGCGTCCTTCACGGTACCACTCGGTCCGGGCGATCTCCGCGCCACCGAGGCGGCCGGCGACGTTTACCCGGATGCCGAGCGCGCCCATGCGCATCGTGTTCTGCACCGCCCGCTTCATCGCGCGGCGGAACGACACCCGGCGTTCGAGCTGCTGGGCGATGTTCTCGGCGACGAGCTGGGCATCGACTTCGGGCTTGCGGATCTCGACGATGTTGAGGTGGAGCTCGGACTTGGTGAGCCCGGCGAGCTTCTTTCTCAACGCCTCGATATCGGCGCCCTTCTTGCCGATGATGACGCCCGGCCGCGCGGCATGGATCGTGACCCGGCACTTGCGGTGCGGCCGCTCGATCAGGATGCGGCTGATGCCGGCCTGGCCGACGGTCGCGCGGATCTTGTTACGGATGGCGATATCCTCGTGGAGGAGACGCCCGTATTCCTCACCATCCGCGAACCAGCGGCTGTCCCAGGTGCGGTTGACCTGCAGGCGCAGGCCGATCGGATTGATCTTGTGTCCCATCAGGCGCTCTCCTCGACCTGCCGCACCTTGATCGTCAGCTGGCTGAACGGTTTCTCGATCCGCCCGAAGCGACCGCGAGCCCGGGGCCGGCCGCGCTTCATCACCAGGTTCTTGCCGACGAAGGCCTCGGCGACCACCAGCTCGTCAACGTCGAGTCCGTGGTTGTTCTCGGCATTCGCGATCGCCGACTGCAGCGTCTTCTTGACGTCCTCGCTCACGCGTTTCTTGGAGAAGGTGAGATCGGCAAGCGCCTTCTCGACCTTCTTGTTGCGGATCATCGCGGCGACGAGATTGAGCTTGCGCGGGCTCGTCCGGATCATCCGGTTGACGGCCATCGCCTCGTTCCCGGCGACGCGGCGCG
>CAYMOD010000413.1:0-2045 GCA_964391945.1 uncultured Rhodobacterales bacterium
TCGTGCCCGAGGAACGCGGCATCTTCGCGAGCCTCTCGGTCGAGGAGAACCTGATGCTGCCGCCCCAGGTGCGGCCCGGCGGCTTCAGCCGCGAGCAGATCTTCGAGATTTTCCCCAACCTGCGCGAGCGGCTCGCGAGCCAGGGCACCAAACTCTCGGGCGGCGAGCAGCAGATGCTCGCGATCGCGCGCATCCTCAGGACCGGCGCCCGGCTCCTCCTCCTCGACGAACCGACCGAAGGGCTCGCGCCAGTGATCGTCCAGCAGATCGGCCGCACCATCGAGCGGCTGAAGGGCGAAGGCTTCACCATCGTCCTCGTCGAGCAGAATTTCCGCTTCGCCGCCTCCCTCGCCGATCGGCACCACGTCGTCGACCAGGGCCGCGTCGTCGATACGATTCCGAACGCCGATCTCGAGCGGGACAGCGGGAAACTGCAGGCCTATCTCGGAGTTTGACCAGTAGCGGCCCGCCACAAGGGCCGATCCAGGGAGACCGACCAGAATGACATTCACACGTTTCGCAGTTCCCCTCGGGGTGATGCTCCTGGCGGGTGCGGCGCACGCCCAGGACGTCAGGATCGGCGTGCTGAACGACCGCTCCGGCATCTACGCCGACCTCGCGGGCCAGGGCTCGGTCGTGGCCGCGCGGATGGCGGTCGAGGATTTCGGCGCCGAGGAGAAGGGCATCAACGTCTCGATCATCTCCGCCGACCACCAGAACCGGCCCGACGTCGCCTCGACCATCGCCCGGCAGTGGTATGATCAGGAGGGCGTGGACGTCATCGTCGACGTGCCCACCTCGTCCGCGGCGCTCGCGGTGAGTGACATCACCCGCGAGAAGAACCGCATCTTCCTCAATTCCGGCGCCGGCACCACCGAACTCACCGGCGCCCAATGCTCGCCCAACACCATCCACTGGACCTACGATACCTACGCCCTCGCCAACGGCACCGGCAGCGCGATGGTCGAGCAGGGCGGCACCAGCTGGTTCTTCATCACCGCCGATTACGCCTTCGGCCATTCGCTCGAGGAGGAGACCGCCGCGGTGGTCGAGGCCGCGGGCGGCGAGGTCCTCGGCTCCGTGCACCATCCCTTCCCCGGCACCGATTTCTCGTCCTACCTGCTGCAGGCGCAATCCTCGGGCGCCGACGTGATCGGCCTTGCCAATGCCGGCGGCGACACGATCAACGCGGTCAAGCAGGCGTCCGAGTTCGGCATCACCCAGGCCGGGCAGGAACTCGCCGGCCTCCTGATCTTCATCACCGACATCCACGCGCTCGGACTCGCGACAGCGCAGGGTCTCGTGCTGACGGAAGCGTTCTACTGGGATCTCAACGACGAGACCCGCGCCTGGTCGGAGCGGTTCGCCGAACGTCACGGCGGCGCCATGCCGACCATGGTGCACGCCGGCGTCTATTCGTCGGTCCTCCATTATCTCAAGGCGGTCGAGGCCACCGGCACCAAGGAGACCGAGCCGGTCATGGCCGAAATGAAGGCGACGCCGACCGAGGACCCGCTCTTCGGCGCGGGCGAGGTTCGTGCCGACGGCCGCAAGATCCACAACATGTACCTCTTCCGGGTGAAATCTCCCGACCAGTCCGAGGGCGCGTGGGACTATTACGAGACCGTCGCCACCATCCCGGCCGAGCGCGCCTTCCAGCCGATCGAAGAGGGCGGCTGCGACCTCGTCGAGTAGAAAACCCTGCATCCCCCCGGGCGCGCGGACTGCCTCGCGCCCCGGTTCCCCCGAAGGTCCCTCCCCATGTTCGAGCTCCTCGGCATCCCTCCGCAGGCCCTCTTCGGCCAGCTCCTGCTCGGGCTGATCAACGGCTCGTTCTACGCGCTCCTGAGCCTCGGCCTCGCGGTGATCTTCGGCCTGCTCAACATCATCAACTTCGCGCATGGCGCGCTCTACATGATGGGCGCCTTCGTCGCCTGGATGCTGCTGAACTACGCCGGGATCGGCTACTGGCCGGCACTGATCCTCGCGCCGGTGGTCGTCGGGATCTTCGGCATGGTGATCGAGCGGCTCCTGATCGCGCGCCT
>CAYMOD010000414.1:0-2031 GCA_964391945.1 uncultured Rhodobacterales bacterium
GATAGTCTGCTCTCGATCGTCCAGATGCCGAAGGGCGTGCCGGTGGCGACCTTCGCGATCGGCGAGGCGGGGGCGGCCAATGCCGCGCTCTTCGCCGCGGCGATGCTCGCGGTCGATGATCCCGCGCTCGCGTCCCGGCTCGATGCCTGGCGCGCGGCGCAGACCGGAGCGGTGGCGGAGGTGCCGGAAGATGACTGAGCTTCTGGGGCCGGGATCGACGCTTGGCATCCTCGGCGGCGGGCAGCTCGGGCGGATGCTGGCGGTCGCGGCGTCCCGGCTCGGGCTCCATGCCCATGTCTACGAGCCCGCCGATGCCTGCGCCGCCGAGGTGGCGCGCGACTGGACGCGCGCTCCGTTCGATGACGCCGCGGCGCTCGCGCGGTTCGCCGCTTCCTGCGATGTCGTGACCTATGAGTGGGAGAACGTGCCGGTCGCTGCCGTTGATACCGTCGGGGCGGTGGCGCCGGTCCGGCCGGGGCGTCGGGCGCTCGAAGTGGCGCAGGACCGGCTCGCGGAGAAGGATTTCCTCAGGGGCCTCGGCCTTGCCACGGCACCCTATGCGCGGGTGGACGGGCCAGAGGATCTCGCCCCCGCTCTGGCGGCGACGGGTGCGCGCGGCATCCTGAAGACGCGGCGTTTCGGCTACGACGGCAAGGGGCAGGCGCGGTTCGCCTCCGCCGCCGGAGCGGAGACGGCGCTTGCCGCGCTCGCAGGCAGGCCCGCGATCGCCGAGGGGTTCATCGATTTCGAGCGCGAGATCTCGGTGATCGCCGCGCGGGGTCTCGATGGCGCGGTGGCGGCCTTCGATCCGGGCGAGAATGTCCATCGCGACGGCATCCTCCACACCACGACCGTGCCGGCGCGGATTCCGGCGCGGGTGGCGCAGGATGCGGTGCTGACCGCCGGGCGTATCCTCGGAGCCCTCGACTATGTCGGCGTGATCGGGGTCGAGATGTTCGTGACCGCGCAGGGACTCGTCGTCAACGAGATCGCGCCCCGCGTCCACAATTCCGGCCACTGGACGATCGATGGCTGCCTGATCGACCAGTTCGAGCAGCATGTCCGCGCGGTCTGCGGCTGGAACCTCGGTGACGGGCGGCGGCATTCGGACGCGGTGATGACCAACCTGATCGGCGACGAGGTGTTCGCGGCCGCGACGCTCGACGGCGCCGCCCTGCACCTCTACGGCAAGGCCGAGACGCGGCCGGGGCGCAAGATGGGCCATGTGACGCGGATCGCGCCGCTCACCGCAGGTTGAGACAGGGCCGCCCGTCCGCCGCGGGGAACGATCGGCTGGTCAGACGCGTTTCCTCTGATATCGTCCCATGCGCCGAGGCTTGCGGTGCCTGGATTCGGGAGAAGTTGAGCCATGAACAGCGCCTTTCTGCTTCTGCTCGCCGTCACCGCGCTCCTTGCCGGCGGGGCACTCGCCTGGAACACGATGACCCAGCCTGAGCCGCGGCGCGTTTCCGTGCGCCGGCTCGGGTCCCGCGATAATGTCGCGCGACGGTGAAGCTCAGGGGCGCGGGGTCGGGGTAGCGGCATGAGCCCGGACGTCTTCTTTCAGGGATGGTCCGGGCTCGTGCGCACGGTCGTGGTGGGTGTGCTCGGTTATTTCGCGCTGATCGTCATCCTGCGGGCGTCAGGCAAGCGCGCCCTCTCCAAGATGAACGCCTTCGACTTCATCGTGACGGTGGCGCTTGGCTCGATGCTGGCGACGCTGCTCTTGAGCCGGGACGTGGCGCTGGCCGAGGGACTGACGGCGCTCGCGCTTCTTTGCCTGCTCCAGTATGGGGTGACGTTTCTGTCGGTGCGCTCCGAGAAGTTCCAGGATTTTGTGAAGGCACAGCCGACGCTTCTCTTCTTCCGCGGCCGGTTTCTTCCCGGAAGCATGCGTGGGGAGCGTGTCACTCGTGAGGAGATTGCCGCCGCCGTACGCGCCCAAGGGTACGGCGGGACGGAGAGCGTCGAGGCCGCGGTGCTCGAGACCGACGGCACGCTCAGCATCATCGGCTCGCTCGGAGACGAGGC
>CAYMOD010000415.1:0-2021 GCA_964391945.1 uncultured Rhodobacterales bacterium
AGGGAAGGCGGAACGGGGAGAGGTCCGTGGCCGGTGCTCGCTTGCGGCGATTGCGCAGCCTGTGGCTTCGGATGTCAAGGAAGCTTCAAGCCTCGGCCCGCGGCACGGCGCGTATCCGGCCGCCGGTGCCGGGGAGCGATGGCGGGCAGTGCTGCTGCTGGCGGAAGGGTTCGCGGCGGGGGCTTGGCCCCACCCCGCCCGGCCAGGTCAGTCCCGGCCGGGTCGCTCGTTGTCGATGACAGTCGTTGTCGATCACCCGGAGCTTCGGACGGTCAGTCGTTGTCGATCACCCGGAGCTTCGGACGGCTCCGCTTGCCGGGCGCGGCATCGGGATTGCCCTCGATCGCGCGCAGTTTCGGCGCGGTCTCCGGCGGCTCGAACCCGAGCATGTCCTCGGCGAAGCCCGGCAGCGCCCGGCTCCTGCTGGACGTCTCAGCCGCCACGGCCTGCACCGGGTTGATCGAGACGTTCTTCAGCGTGAAGGTGAGCGGAGGATGGAAGAACGGACTGTCGAGGCCCAGACAGCCGAGGACGCGATTGATCTCGCCGAAATCGGAGCGCAGCGGCATCAGGAGCATGGTCGCGCGCGAGGGTGCCGGCTGCACGTTCGTCTCGAGCCCGATCTCGACCACCGCAGGTTCGGACATGACGACATCGAGCAGTCGCTCGAACCGCGCCTGATCCGGTTCCGCGACGAAGAGGCCCGGTTGCATGCCGCGTACTTCCATGCCCGCGATCTCGCAGATCTTCATGCCGGCGAGGCGGAGGCGAAGGTTGCCGGGCGCGATCCGCTCGACGATGAACATGTTGTCGAGCGCGGTCTCGAATTCGCGGGGATCGATCTCCGCGCGGTAGGGGGCGATCCGGCCAGCGCGCAGACGCTCCCAATAGGACTTCAGCGAGGCGATCATGACATCGTTCATGTGGCGGCTTGACCCGAAGCGATTGACCTTGTTTACCCTCCCCCGCGTCGGCGACCCGGTTGGTAAAACCTTTCTTACAACCTAGAGCATTTCCGGAGCAATGTCGCGCGGATTGCAAGGGGTCGCTTAATTTATCGCCGAATGCGATGCAAATTGCCGCGGACGCTGTGATCGCCGCGCCGTAGCGGGAGGAGGAGCGGCCGATGACGCTCATGTCGATGACGGGACATGCCGACCGCTCCGGCGATGCCGGGGGCTTGAGCTGGACCTGGGAGGCGCGCAGCGTCAACGGGCGCGGCCTCGATCTGCGCCTGCGGCTGCCGGAGGGGGTCGAGGCGCTGAATCCGGCGATCCGGCAGGCTTTCGGGGCAGTGCTGGCGCGCGGCAATGTGACGGTGACGCTGCGCCTCGGGCGGCGCGACGCCGGCGGTTCGGCCCGGCTGAACCCGGAGGTGCTGGCTTCCGCGCTGGAAGCGGCCCGCGCCGTCGCCGTGGCGGCGCGGGATGCCGGGCTCGTGCTGGCGCCGATGAGTGCAGCCGACCTCCTCGACCTGCGCGGCGTGCTCGAGGTTGAGGCCGATCCCGGTACGGCGCGCCAGGAGGTCCAGGCGGTGCTCGCCGCCGACGCGGTGGCGCTCGCCACTGCGCTTGCGGGGATGCGGCGCGAGGAGGGTGCGGCGCTTGCGGAGATCCTGCTCGGCCAGCTCGACAGGATGGCCGATCTCGTGACCGCGGCCCGCGCAGCGGCCGAGGCGCGGGCGGGACGGACCGGCCTCCTGCTGCGCCAGAGGGTCGAGGCGCTGCTGGAGGCGACCGGCGGCGTGCCGGACGAGGCGCGCCTCACTCAGGAACTGGCGCTTCTCGCGGTGAGGGCCGATGTCTCGGAGGAACTCGACCGGCTCGATGCGCATGTCGCGGCGGGCCGGGGGCTGGTGAAGGGCGGCGGCGCCGTGGGGCGGCGGCTCGATTTCCTGATGCAGGAGTTCAATCGCGAAGCCAACACGCTCGCGTCCAAAGCCCAGTCGCGTGAACTGACGGCCATCGCCCTCGAGATGAAGGTGGTGATCGACCAGATGCGCGAGCAGGTGCAGAATGTGG
>CAYMOD010000416.1:0-2018 GCA_964391945.1 uncultured Rhodobacterales bacterium
GTACGGCCTCGTAATGGTCGAACTGCATCGTGAACACGGCCCGCCCCGAGGACATCGAGCGCAGGTTGTTGATGTAGCCGAACATGTTGGCGAGCGGCACCATCGCGCTGATGGCGATCGCGTTGCCGCGCGTATCCTGCCCCTGCACCTGGCCGCGCCGCGAGGTGAGGTCGCCGATGATGTTGCCGGTGTATTCCTCCGGCGTGACCACCTCCACCTTCATGATCGGCTCGAGAAGCTTCGCACCGGCTTTCTTCAGCCCTTCGCGCATCGCCGCCCGGGACGCGATCTCGAAGGCGAGAACCGAAGAGTCGACATCGTGGAAGGCACCGTCGACCAGCGCCACCTTGAAGTCGATGACCGGGAATCCGGCCAGCGGACCCGAATCCATCACCGACTGGATGCCCTTCTCGACGCCGGGGATGTATTCCTTCGGCACCGCGCCGCCGACGATCCGGCTCTCGAAGGAATAACCCTCGCCCGGCTCGGTCGGCTCGATCTCGAGCTTGATGCGGGCGAACTGCCCGGAACCGCCGGTCTGCTTCTTGTGCGTGTAGTCGATCTCCGCCTTGCGCGAGATCGTCTCGCGGTAGGCCACCTGCGGCGCGCCGATATTTGCCTCGACCTTGAACTCGCGCTTCATGCGGTCGACCAGAATGTCGAGATGAAGCTCGCCCATGCCCTTGAGGATGGTCTGGCCCGATTCGCGGTCGGTCTCGACGCGGAAGGACGGATCCTCCGCCGCGAGCCGGGCGAGCGCCTGGCCCATCTTCTCCTGGTCGGCCTTGGTCTTCGGCTCGACCGCGATCTCGATCACCGGCTCGGGGAAGCTCATGGTCTCGAGCACCACCGGCTTCGAGGGATCGCAGAGCGTGTCGCCCGTCGTTGTCTCCTTGAGGCCCGCGAGCGCGAGGATGTCGCCGGCATAGGCTTCCTCGATCTCGCTCCGCGAGTTCGAGTGCATCAGCATCATGCGCCCGACGCGCTCGCGCCTGCCCTTGGTGGAGTTGAGAATTGAATCGCCCTTCTTCATCGTCCCCGAATAGATCCGGGTGAAGGTGAGCGAGCCGACGAACGGGTCGTTCATGATCTTGAAGGCAAGGCCCGAGAACGGGGCGCCGTCATCCGCGCGCCGCTCGACATTGCGGGTCTCGGTCTCGTCGTCGGGCAGGAAGCCCATGTAGGCCGGCACGTCGAGCGGACCGGGCAGGTAGTCGATCACGGCGTTCAGCATCGGCTGCACGCCCTTGTTCTTGAAGGCCGTTCCGCAGAGGACCGGCACGAAGGTCATCGACAGCGTGCCCTTGCGCAGGAGCGCACGAAGCGTCTCGACGTCGGGCTCCTCGCCTTCGAGATACTTCTCCATCGCCTCGTCGTCCATCTCGACGGCGATCTCGATCATCTCGGCGCGCAGCTCGGCCGCGCGCTCGGCGAGTTCGGCGCGGATCGGCTGACGCTTCCAGCTCGCGCCCAGATCCTCGCCCTGCCAGATCCACTCCTCCATGCCGACGAGATCGACGATGCCGATGAAATCCGCCTCGGCGCCGATCGGCAGCTGGACCGGGCACGGCGTGGCGCCGGTGCGGTCCTTGATCATCCGGACGCAGTTGAAGAAGTCGGCGCCGACCTTGTCCATCTTGTTGACGAAGACGATGCGCGGCACCTTGTAGCGGTCGGCCTGCCGCCAGACGGTCTCCGTCTGCGGCTCGACACCCGCGTTCGCGTCGAGCACGCAGACCGCGCCATCGAGCACGCGCAGCGAGCGCTCGACCTCGATGGTGAAGTCGACGTGACCCGGCGTGTCGATGATGTTGAAGCGGAACCGGGTGTCTTCCATGCCCTCGAGCCCCGGGTCCTCCTGGCGACGCCAGAAGGTCGTGGTCGCGGCCGAAGTGATGGTGATGCCCCGCTCCTGCTCCTGCTCCATCCAGTCCATGGTCGCGGCGCCCTCATGGGTCTCGCCCATCTTGTGCGCCTTGCCGGTATAGAACAGGATCCGCTCGGTCGTCGTGGTCTTG
>CAYMOD010000417.1:0-2016 GCA_964391945.1 uncultured Rhodobacterales bacterium
CGCCGGAGACCGCGCTCGTCTCGCAGCCACGGCTGGTGGCCGACAGCCTCGCCGACTATCTCGCCCGGCATCCGCGTTTCCGCGGCGGCAGCGGGCGGATGCGGTTCCTGACCACCGGCCTGCCCGAGCGGGTGGCAGCGGGCGCGGCGCAGTTCCTCGGCGCGCCGGCGCCGTTCGAGGCAGTCGGGGCCGCACGTGCTGCAGGTTGATCCTTATGCGATTATCGCTAGAATAATTTCTACTAAAGATTGAACAGCTTCCTGCCTAGACGCGCGGCAGGCGAAAACGCGAGGATCGCCTCGATGGCGTATCGAGCCCTCTGCCGGATACTGGAGGCGCGGACCGGATTTCGCGGTATTGCGTTCTACGAACGGGCAGAGGGCCGATTCGTCCAGCGTCACGCGACAAAGAAATTTCTGGCGCTGGCAGGACGGCAGTCGAAGTCGCTCGACTGGAGACCCGCCGGCTCGGAGTTGCAGCAGGTGCCGCCTGAAACCTTCGGGCTGCGGGCGGCAATGTGTCTGGTGCAGCCGTTCGGCACAGGGGAGGACGGCGCAACCGGATTGGTGGTCGTCGCATCCCGGCGGCAGCGCCGGTCGGAGGGGCGACTGGCGGAGATGTTGCGGGATGTCGCTGACGTCGCGGCCCATTTGCCACCGGGTGGCCGGCGGTTCGCGGCTGACGTGACAGGAGCGCCCGATGCCGCGGTGATCGCCAGGACGACGATGCAGCCGCGGGGCGCCGGTATGCCGGAGTTGCCGCGGACTGTAGTGCATCAGTCGATCGCCTCGCTTCTTGGCGCGCGCGGTGGTGGCGAGCGGCTGGCTTTCGTCGTGCTCGACATCGACCGGTTCCGCGCGGTGAACGAGGCGCTGGGGACGGAAGTCGGCGATGCAGTGCTCGCGGCCACCGCCCTCAGGATCGGCGAGTGCATCATGCCGCGGGACCGGCTGGTCCGGCTGGAGCGCGACCGTTTTCTCGTCGTGACCTCACCGGCGTGGCGCGACGTGCGCGCACTGGCCAAGGCGATGCTCGCGGCAGCGGCGGCACCGCTCGATCTCGCCGATCGGCGGCTGGTGCTCCGGGCGAGCGTCGGCGTGGTGCTTGCTGGAGGTGCCGAAACCTCGCCGGCGCGGCTCCTGATGCAGGCGGAGGGCGCGCTCCGGCAGGCAAAGGCCGCGGGCGGGGGCCGCCTTGCAGTGCATGAGCCGGATGTTCACGCGGCACTGCTCGACCGGTCGCTCCTCGAGCTTGACCTGCGCCATGCCCTCGAGAGCGGCGAACTGTCGCTCGTCTATCAACCCTATGTCGATCTCGAGACCGGGGAGACGAGCGGGGTCGAGGCGCTGATGCGCTGGCGGCATCCGACGCGGGGCGAGATCGCGCCGGCGACGTTCATCCCGCTCGCCGAAGCGACGGGGCAGATCCTGCCGATCGGGATATGGGCGCTCAGGACGGCCTGCGCCGAGGCGGCGGAGTGGGCAGGTAATTTCATGCTCTCGGTCAACATCTCGCCGCTTCAGTTCCACGCGCTGGACTTTGTTGCGCAAGTGGAAGCGGTGCTGGCCGGGACCGGATTTCCGGCGGAGCGGCTCGAACTCGAGATCACCGAGAGGGTGCTGATGCGCGACAACCCGCAGACCATCGCGCAGCTCCGGGCGCTGATCGCGCTCGGGGTGCGGATCGCGCTTGATGATTTCGGGACCGGCTATAGCGCGCTTGCCTATCTGAGCCGGCTTCCGCACCACCGCATCAAGCTCGACAGGTCCTTCGTGCAGGACATGGAGCGGCCATCGACGGCGGCGCTGATCCAGGCGATCGTCAGGCTCGCCCGTGCCAGCGGCGTTGCGGTCACGGCCGAGGGGGTCGAGCGGCCGGACCAGCTCCGGGCCGTCAAGGCGTTGGGCTTTACCCATGCACAGGGTTTCGTGACCGGCCTGCCGCTCAGGGTTCCAGATGCGGGTGCGATTGCCCGTCACAACATGATTTGAGTTGCCGGCGGTTGCCGCGTCGGCC
>CAYMOD010000418.1:0-2016 GCA_964391945.1 uncultured Rhodobacterales bacterium
GTCCTCGGCATGGGGGTGTTCATCGGCCAGTCGACGAAGATCGTCGATCGGGCCACTGGCGAGGTCTTCTACGGCGAGGTGCCGCCTTATTCGGTGGTGGTAGCGGGGACAATGCCGGGTCGGGCGCTGCCGAATGGCGAGCCGGGCCCGGCGCTCTACTGCGCGGTCATCGTCAAGCGGGTGGACGAACGCACGCGGTCCAAGACCTCGATCAACGAGCTGCTGCGGGACTGAGGGATCGTCGGGATACGCCCGTGGGCGGGAGGCGCCCAGGCGTGGAACTCCATCCAAGCCTTTGATTTCAAACTGTGGATAAAACCTGCCTGTTCGTTAACAGCCACGTCGAGCCGCTCGCCTGCGAGAGCCGGCGGCGGTGCCGCGCGGCGCTCTTTGGCGCCGGATCGGGCATGCAGGTGCGCGCGAGGTTTCCTGCCGGCGCATAACCCCCTGGCGCGCGCTGGCAGGGTGCCTGGCCTCTGCGCCCGGCACTGCTCTCCAGGGTTCCATGCCACAGAGCCCCGGAAACGACGAACAGAGGCGCTGCCCTGCACCGCGGTGTCAGAGCGCTTTCCGACCATTGCATCGGACCGGGCGCTATTTTGCTGACTGGTCGCGATTTCCGAGGCAGCAGGTAGTTCGCCTGTTCAGAATCGCTCCGCCGGCCCCTCGGGTGGCGGCAAAGGCTCCGGTTCCCGGGCGGTTTCCTGCCGAGGCGGGGCGTCTGCGGGAGGCCAAGGTTGTGATTTCGCCCTTCAATCATAAGTCATGGCCTATCCGACTGCAATCAATCCAGAGGACGCAATGCGCCCAGCTATTTTCGCCGCCGTACTGGCGACCGCTCTTCCTTTTGTCCCGGCCGCAGCCAGCGAGCCGGATGACGCGACCGTCGCCTGCGTCGCCGAAGCCGTCTATTACGAGGCGCGCGGCACCTCCACGACCGCTCAGGCGGCGGTCGCCCATGTCGTGCTGAACCGCACCGAGAGCGAGCATTTCCCCGACACGCCGTGCGACGTCGTCAACGACGGCTGCCAGTTCTCCTACATGTGCGACGGGCGCCCGGAGCGGATGGCTGAACCCGAGGACCGCAGGGCAGCGTTCGAGACCGCCAAGACGGTGCTTGCGGGCGATCTGCGCGACCCGACTGCGGGCGCGTTGTTCTTCCATGCCAAGACGGCGAGCAATACCGCCTTCTTCTCGAGCCGGTCGGCAACCGCCGAGATCGGCGGCCACGTCTTCTACCGCTGAGGCGCACGGCCGCCAATCCTGCTACCGAGGTGCGTGGAGGCGCGTGGGCGCCGATCCTGCTGCCGAGGCGCACGGACGCCGAATCCTACCGCTGAGCCGCGCGGGCGCCGAAGATCGCGGAGCCGACCCGGACATGGGTGGCGCCGGCGGCGATGGCGGTCTCGAAATCGTCGCTCATCCCCATCGACAGGCCGGAGAGGCCCTCGCGGTCGCCGAGTTCCGCGAGGAGGCGGAAGTGGGGAAGGGCATCCTCGTCGATCGGCGGGATGCACATCAGCCCCTCGATCGTCAGGCCGAAACCGCGGCAGGCGGCGAGGAGGCCGGCGAGAGCGTCGGGTTCGACCCCCGCCTTCTGCGGCTCGCTTCCGGTGTTCACCTGGATGAAGAGGGCGGGGCAGCGGCCGACCGCCTCGGCCGCGTCGGCGATGCGGCGGGCGAGGCGTTCGCGGTCGATCGTATGGATCGCGTCGAAATATTCGACGGCGCGGCGGACCTTGTTCGATTGCAGCGGGCCGACGAGGTGGAGCGCGATGTCAGGGTATTCCTCGCGCAGCGGCGTCCAGCGGGTTTCGGCCTCCTGCACGCGGTTCTCGCCAAAGAGGCGATGGCCGGATTCGAGCACCGCGCGCACCCGATCCTCGGGCTGGACCTTCGAGACCGCGATGAGTTGCACCGAACCCGGCGCGCGCTCCGCCCGCGCCTCCGCCGCCGCGATCCGCTCCCTGATCTCCGATAGGCTCATGGTTATCCTCTAGAGCGTTTTCAGCGAAA
>CAYMOD010000419.1:0-2010 GCA_964391945.1 uncultured Rhodobacterales bacterium
GGCTGCGGCACGCCGAGACCGGCGCCGCGCGCGAGATCGCCTGCAAGGGCGTCTTCGTCGCCATTGGCCACGCGCCGGCGTCCGAACTCGTCGCCGGGCAGCTGTCGCTGCACAACGGCGGCTATGTGGTGACGAAGCCCGGAAGCACGGCGACGGAGATGCCGGGCGTGTTCGCGGCCGGTGACATCGCCGACCCGATCTACCGGCAGGCGGTGACCTCGGCCGGGATGGGCTGCATGGCGGCGCTCGATGCCGAGCGGTATCTCGCGACGCTGGAGGCGGAAGGTCCGGATGCGGCCGAAATGGCCTCCGGAGGGGCGGAGCCGCCGGCGCAATACGGGACCGGCTGAAGCGGCCCCGTTATGCGCGATGCAGGGAGGGAGCAGGGAGGGGGCCGCCGCTCGGGAGGCGGCGCGTTGCCCTCAGTGGACGCTGACCGGTGCGTATTCGTTCCGACGCGCGATCATGAAGGCCTGGCTGCGGTCGGGCACGAGCGCCAGCACCTCGCCCGAGGGGGCGTGGATGGCGTAGACCGTCTGCTGGCCGAGATTCGCCTTGACCTGCGCCTTGACCTCCTCGGGGAGATCGTCGGTGTGCACGGGGCGCACGTAGACGATCGGCTGCCCGCTGGCGGTCTGGTTGAAGAGCGTGTCGTTGATACTCGGAAAATCCGTCATGGTTCACCTATCGTCTCGTCGCGGACGACCCTCCCGGGTGGGTCAGGATGCGCCGCTTTCCTCGTGCCGGATTGATGATCTCTGACCGGCGATCTTGATCGTCTGCACCTGGCTTTCGGGTTGTTCGCGCGTCAGATCGATGTGGAGGAGCCCGTTCTCAAGACTTGCCCCCCTGACCTCGACCCCATCGGCGAGCACGAAGCTGCGGTGGAACTGGCGGGCAGCGATGCCCCGGTGCAGATAGACGCGGTCCGCCGCGTCCTCGCCCTGGCGGCCCCGGATGGTAAGCTGGTGGTTCTCCACCGTGATCTCGAGATCCTCCTCGCTGAAACCGGCGACCGCGAGCGTGATGCGGTAGGTCCTCTCGGAGGACTGCTCGATGTTGTAGGGCGGATACCCTTCCGTGGCCGATTTGGCGCTCCTCTCGAGGAGGCGGTCGAGTTGCTCGAACCCCAGGAGATGGGGATGCGAGGCGAAGGTGACCCTGGTCATCTGGTTGAAGCCCTTTCAGAGAAGCGACTTGGGGGGGAAGGTCCCGGTCTGTGGCGGCCTTCTCGAAGTAAAACATGGGGTGCCGGGGGCAGAACGCAAGGTATTGAAGACCCTGACAGAGGGCTTTGCGGCGGCACCGGCGAGGGGTATAGAGCGACAAATGCCCCTGCGAGGATCTCTGCCCGCGCCATGACCGAACCGCCCACGATGAGCCGCGAGGAGATGCTGCGCATGAAGCTCGACCTGCTTCAGAGCGAGCATCGCGACCTCGACGCGGCAATCGCGGCGATGGACCGCGAGCAGCGTGGCGACGCACTGGCGATCCGGCGGCTGAAGAAGCGCAAGCTCCTCCTCAAGGACGAGATCGTCCGGATCGAGGACGAGCTGACGCCCGACATCATCGCGTGAACAGCAGGCGAGCACGTTGCGGCACATGCAGGGGCGATGAACGAACGGATGCAGGGTGGAACCGGAGAGCGGCATGACTGACCCGCGCGTCGGCATCGTGATGGGGAGCCAGTCCGACTGGACGACGATGAAGGCGGCGGCCGGGATCCTCGACGCGCTCGGCGTGGCGCACGAGGTCAGGATCGTCTCCGCGCACCGGACGCCCGACCGGATGTTCGCCTATGCCGGGGCGGCGGCGGGCCGTGGTCTTGCCGCGATCATCGCCGGCGCCGGCGGCGCGGCGCATCTGCCGGGGATGCTGGCGGCGAAGACCCGGCTGCCGGTGCTGGGGGTGCCGGTGCAGTCGAAGGCGCTCGCCGGGCTCGACAGTCTGCTCTCGATCGTCCAGATGCCGAAGGGCGTGCCGGTGGCGACGGTGGCGATCGGCAAGGCG
>CAYMOD010000420.1:0-2010 GCA_964391945.1 uncultured Rhodobacterales bacterium
GATGCGTAGAGTATGTCGTGTATTCTCATGGCCAGAAGCGGAGGGGGAAAGAGCTGTCCGTCGTCAGGTGATTTGAGACAGAAGATGCTCGGCAACGCCGTGCCCTCGCTGCTCGGCGACAGGCGCGATCCCGGCCTCCTGAAGCTGCTTCCCCCCGTGCGCAGGCCTATGCCCGGGCCGGAGCCGCTTGCGCCCCTGCCGGCGAAATACCGATCCCACATCGCCGATCACCAGGATCATCCGGGCGAGGGCAAGCTCCGGGCGAAGAGGAAGAAACAGGCTCAGAAGGCCGAAGCCGAACTCGCGCTCGTCACGGCTGCCGAGTAGGGTCCCCACCCAGGAACGCACCCAGCCGGCCGCGCAGCGCCTCAGGGCAGGCCATCTCGCACTCCCACACGACGAGAACGCTCCAGCCGCCCGCCTCGAGAGCGGCCTGCGCCGACGCGTCACGTTCCCTGTTTCTTCGGAATTTAGGTTCCCAATAGGAAAGCCTTGATTTGGGAAGCCGAGCGAGGCTGCACCCGGTGTGTTGATGCCAGAAGCAGCCATGAACCAGGATGACCTTCCGCAGCCGGGGAAAGACAAGATCGGGAGCCCGGCGGCGCAATGCAAGGATGCAGGTGGTTCAGCGAGGAGAGATAGCGCCGCACCGTTGCCGGCGCCCTGCGCTCGGCCATCGCGTCGACGAAGGCGGCGGTCTCGGGTGCGACCGGCAGGGCGGCGCTCAGTGGCGACCAGAAGCGCATCCCAACAGGCACCCCGTATGAATAATCAGCCGTAGAGATCGAGGTCATCGAGTTCGATGAGTCCCACCTCCGCCGGCTTCTTTCGACTGACCGGACCGGCGCCCTTGGGAAAAACCGCGCGCACCTGCTCCGCGGCCCTGGCGATCAACCGCTCCCTGTCGCGATTGATCAGGTCCGGACTGACGATCACCGTGCGGCTGAACGTGCCGAGGGCCGCTTCGGCCTGTCCCCGGTCGTTCGAGAGAATGGAGGAGCGCAAGGCTGCCCAGGCTGCTTTCAGCTCGGGTATGGCTCCATAATCGGCCTTCTGGTCGGTTCGCCTGATGGAGAAGACGCAGTAGGCTTCCTCAAGAAGTTCTCCATCGAGCAGCAGCTTTCGGTCACTCGAAGCGAGCGAGAAACTGCCCGCGAGAGCGCCCTTCGGCACGGCCACGATCGCGCAGAGCCGGCTTTCCTTCAGCGCCATGTCGGTGTCGAGGGCAACCTCGATGACGGCGTCCTGGGTTTGTCCGGCGATCAGGTCGAGACCTTCGGCAATCAGGGGCAGGAACGGCTTGACCTGACCGATGAAGCTGAAGCCGCCGGTTTCGGAGACCCGCGCCACATAGTCGAGCAAAGGGGAGAGGAGGTTGCCCTTTTTCACCGAGAACAGGCCCAGTTCGAGCCCGAGTGATCCACCTCGCCAGGGAACGGCGCCCATCATGCGCGTCGAAACTGTGATCACACGGTCGAGGTTGCCGGCATCGAGCTCGGCAAGCTTGGCCGGCTTCGAGACAGCCGCGAGCTCCGCATCCTCGAGGCCTTCCTGGGAGAGGCGGGCGAAGGTATAGACGAGGCCGTGGAAGGCGGTGCCGAAGCGGCGCGCCTGCTTCAGGCGCAGGGACTCCACGTAGATCTCGATGTAGCAACCGTCCGGCTCGACGGGCACGAGCGGCACGTCAGGAAGCTCCGGATCCGGAAGCTGGTCGATGAAGGTCCAGTCGGTCCCCGTCTCGCCACGGACATGCTGCGCCGCATGGCTCAGCCATTTTCCGAGCCGACCTCCATTCCACCTGTTCATTCGCCCGCCTCCGGCTGTTGACGTGCCTGCCAAGCTGCGAGCAGGTCCGGGTCGCTCGACCACTCCTGGCAGGTAGGGGTCCATTCCTTGATCGGGCCAATGTACCGGACCCAAACCTCCGCCGACAGCTTCCGGCCAGACCGCTCGGCGCAGAGCTTCGCAAACAGAGGCTCCGGCATCAGCAGCACCCCGGCGCTGCCATCA
>CAYMOD010000421.1:0-2008 GCA_964391945.1 uncultured Rhodobacterales bacterium
GCTACACCGTCTACATGTTCGTGCAGTACATCGTCGGTCCCAACTACGAGCACTCCCCGCAGGTGCTGCCGCTGCACCTCGGACTGTTCATCCTGGGAGGCGTCATCGCCGTGCGCTCTTGGGCCGGAATCGAACCACGCGACCTGCCGACGATGAACGACCGCACCCGCCGTATCCGCCGATGGATCCTCGTCGGCCTGGCCGCGTTCGTGGTGTCGCGGTACCTTCCGGCGCTTCTCGGCAGTGTCAACGAGGAACCGTTGACCGAAGAGTTCCGTGCCGAGCCCGCGTTCTTCTGGACGATCCTGCTGATGGATGTCGGCTTCATCGTGCCCGTCACGCTGTGGACCGCTTGGAACCTTCGGTGGCGCTACCCCTCGGGTGCGAAGGCGATGTACGCCGTCATCGGTTGGTTTGCGCTCGTGCCACCGTCAGTGGCGGCGATGGCCGTCGTCATGGTCGTCAACGACGATCCGCACGGCTCCGTGGGCGCCGCGGCACTGTTCTTCGTTGCGGCGGTCGGCTTTGCCGCCGTCGCCATCAGCGTGTACCGCCCGCTGTTGTCGCCCGAACAGAACCGGCGGCGATGAATACGCGGCCGCTCGACATCGCCGCCGCCCGTCAACACCTGCTGGGCACCCCGCCGGCGGGGATGTTCGACCCGGCAGAGCTCGAGGGCCTGCCCGAGCCGGTGCGCCGTTACTTCATCGCGTCGATAGCTCCCGGGACTCCCATCGCCACGGCCGCCACCTTGGACATGAGAGGCAAGATCAGGATCCGCAGGTGGCTGCCGTTTCGTGGTGAGGAGGTGCTCGCACCGCACCGCGGCTTCGTCTGGCGAGCGAGAGCCGCCGGCGTGATATCGGGCCACGACGCGTTCGCCGACGGACTCGGCGAGATGCAGTGGAAGCTTCTCGGCCTCGCGACCGTCATGACCGCCACCGGCACCGACATCGCGAAGAGCGGTGCCGGAAGGTGCGGCGGTGAGGGACTTTGGCTCCCTACCGCGCTCTTGCCGCGATTCGGTGTCCAATGGTCCGCGGTGGACGACGACCACATCGTGGCGAACTTCCACGTCGACACAACGCCCATCGAGCTGCACTGCCGAACCGACCGAAGCGGCAACGTCACCTCCGTCGTCTTCGATCGGTGGGGCGACCCTGACAACAGCGGGACCTTCGCGTGGCATCCGTTCGGCGGAGACATCACCCGCCAGCAGACCTTCAACGGACTCACCATCCCCAGCGCCGGGACCTGGGGCTGGCACCACGGAACCGACCGATGGTCAACCGGCAAGTTCTTCCGGTGCCGAATCACTGGGCACCGCACTTAGCCCCGATCGTTCACGTGAACTCCGGAGGCGGCGGGAAGCGGCTTTAGCGATGCCCTGCAGGCGGGCGGGGCGGCATTCGAGGTTGCGGGATTCGGCAGTGCCGCCATTTCGGAGTTGATGCGGACTCGAACGGGGCAGTTCGGGCGCGTCGAAAGGGGTCGTGCTCGTGTGCCGGGGTGTTCGCCGGTCAGGTGATGCGGGCGATCCGCTGGTAGGCGTCGAGGACGTGGCTGGTGGTGGGCCAGTCGTCGAGGAGGCGGATGATCCAGCGGCGGGCGTGACGGACAATCCGTGCCGGGGTGTGCCACAGCTGCCAGCGCAACCGCTTCGGCTCGGCCGAAGCGAGGGGTCCGGTGCAGCACAGCAGTTGGAACCAGCGGACGAGGGCGTCGGCGAAGCACACGACAGCCAACCAGGTTCGGTTGGCGTCGAGGTTGACGAACGGGAACCGGTGGCCGCCGGAGCCCTTGAGGCGGCGGATGTGGTCCTCGACCCGGGCGTGGGCCCGCATGTGCGCATCCAGCTCGGCCGGCGTGCCATCCGCGTCGGTGTAGTGGCCCCAGTACCGGTAGGTCTCCGATGGGAACAGCGACTGCTGGGCGCCGGGGTGGCGGCGTTCGCGGCGGACGATGAGCCGGGTGCCGGGCGGCCAGTCGTCGAGGTCGACCAGGTCGG
>CAYMOD010000422.1:0-2001 GCA_964391945.1 uncultured Rhodobacterales bacterium
GCGGCCAGAAGCTCGACCGGAAGCTGGGCGATCTCGCCCGCCGGCAGGTTGATCAGCTCGTCGATACTGGGGGTGTTCTGCGGGAATGGCATGGGGCCTCCGTGATTGGGGATAGGGTCAGGCGGCCTCGAGGAGGCGCATCGAGAGGGCGGCGCCGGCGGGTCCGGGCTTCGGACGGGCGACGGCGATGTAGGCGAAGTGGTCGGGGCCGAGCCGGGCCTGCACGAGGTGGACGAGCCGCTGCTCGGCGGCGCGCAAGGCGGCGGCCGCGACACCGCGCAGGGTGCGCTGGCGCTCGGGCGTGAGGTTCGAGACGGCCCCGGTGGCGTCGACGGCGAGGAACCCGCGGTGATAGACCAGCGCCTCGCCCGGGGCGGCCTGCGCGATCCAGGCGGAAAGCCCCACCTCGTCGAGCGCGGGACCGGCGGCGCCGAAGATCGACACGACGCGGCTGCCGTGGATGGCGGAACGGCGTTCCATCATGCCGCCCCCCGAACGCTGTCGGCGGTGTGCGTGAGCTGGTCCTTCTCGAAGGCGAGGATGTCCTCGAGCCGGTAGACCACCCGGCCGCCGAGTTTCATGTAGGCGGGGCCTTCCCCGGCCCATCGCCAGCGCTCGAGCGTGCGGTGCGAGATCGTCCAGCGCCGCGCGAGCTCCTTCTGTGTGAGGCAGGTCTTCTGCTGCATCGTCGTCTCCCGGTGTCGTTTGTCGGGAGCACGATGCGAAATCCCGCGAGGGGATGTCGTCAGGATTGGAGTGGGATGCGGAGGGGGATTGTCAGGAGCCTTTCAATCCAAGGGAGAACGGCTCTGTGGGGGATCGCCATCCCCCTCTCATCCCCCGGCGCATCCCACCGCAGGGATCGGGAGGGCGCGCGGATGGGAGGGATGGCGCGAGATCAGAGCCCGAGCAGGCGATAGGCGCCGCGGCCGTCCGACTCGATCAGCAGCCGCCAGTTCTTCTTCGACTTGAAGACGTCGGACATCTTGAGGCTGCGCGAGCCCGCGGCGGCGAGGATCGCCTTGCCGCTCTGCCAGGGCTCGCCGCGCTCGGCCGCCTCGTGCAACGCGCGCACGACCTGCGCCTGGATCGCACCCAGCCGGAAGTGCTGACCGTTGCAGCGGACATCCTGGTAGTCGGCGGAGGCATGGAACGCGCCGGGTCGTGGGCCGGCAGCCGCTCCGGCAAATCCCGTCTCGGCCTCGAAGCGGTCACGCTCGTCCCGCCTGAGGAAAAGATCGCGCTGCCGCACGGTGATGAGCTCTCGCTCCCCTGTCAGGCAGGCATAGTCGGCCTTGTGCGAGCGGAAGCGGCTGAGCTTCACCTCGCCATGCCGGAACAGCTGGAAGACGTCATGGGCGTGGAGATCCAGGAGCCCGTTGAACGGGCCCCGCTCGAAGGGCACGGAGAATCGCTCCCCCTCCGGTGTCTCCTCGTAGTCGCCGAGTTCGACAGCCAGGTTGAACACCCGGATCGACAGCCGCAGCTGGCCGTTCTCGGCCAGGTAGACGAGGTCCGCCTCGGACATGGACCAGCGCTCGAGGATCTCCGGCAGGGTGAAATACGACTTCTCGATCTCCATCCGGACCCCCGATTCCCATGTGCGATTGTTTAGGTTTTGTTCTAATCGCTTGACGGGTCCGCATCAATCCTGTTTTATCCTATTTCATCCACATACCCTTGGGGAAAACATGACCGAGCAGCACACCCTGGCCGACCGCCTGCGGGCCCGCGCCCATCAGCTCGGCCTGACGCCTGCCCATGTCGCCGAGATGGCCGGCGTGCACCGCTCCTTCGTCTACGACATCCTGCGCGGCCGCTCCGCCCGCCCCGGCCTCGACCGGTTGGCCGAGGTCGCGCGCGTGCTGAAGGTGGACCGCGACTGGCTGATCCACGGTATCGGCGAGGTCGAGGGCACGCCCCCCTTCGTGGACAATCCCGACGATGCCTTCGTGGCCATCGCCCACGCCACGCCTCGGCCCTCGATGGGCGGCGGCGCGG
>CAYMOD010000423.1:0-1992 GCA_964391945.1 uncultured Rhodobacterales bacterium
GGGTCCCAGTTCACCACCGCCGCCTTGCGGTAGACAAACCCGGCTTCGAGGAAATCGAGGAAGAGCGCCTGCTGCTGCGCGTAGTATTCGGGATCACAGGTGGCGAATTCGCGGCTCCAGTCGATGGAGAACCCCATCGGCTTCATCTGCGCGCGCATCGTCGCGATGTTCTGCTCCGTCCACGCGGCCGGATGGATACCCTTCTCGATCGCCGCGTTCTCGGCCGGCATGCCGAAGGCGTCGAACCCCATCGGGTGGAGGACGTTGAACCCGCGCGCGAGCTTGTAGCGCGCGATCACGTCGCCCATCGTGTAGTTGCGCGTATGGCCGATGTGGATGCGCCCCGAAGGATAGGGAAACATCTCGAGCACGTAGTATTTCGGCCTGCTCTCGTTGCGGTGGGCGCGGAAGACGCCTTCCTCCTCCCATTTCCGCTGCCATTTCGGCTCGAGTTCGGATGGCGAATACCGCTCCATCGGACCTCCCCTCAGTGTCCGGTCCCCTTGGCTCCGGCGTTCCGGCGCCTGCCGGGCCTCCGGCGATGCATGATCGCAACAGGTGCGTGTCTTGCTCGCACTCCGCATGCTCAGCGGCCGCGTTCTGCAACCCTGAGTTGCCGTGCCCGCGTCAGGATCGCGTCCTCGATCTGGCGGTTGTCCGCCTCCGCCACCGCGACCGCGCGCCCCCCCTGCTGGCGGAAGGCCGAGACCCGGAGCGAGCGCGCGTCGAGCGCGGGATCGGTGATCAGCACCGTCACCCGGTAGGGCGTCGCGTCCCCGCTCACCCTGCCCCAGTCGGTGGCGATCACGCCCGTGAACGGATCGGCCGCCTCGATCGGCAGGAACGACAGCGTATCGAGCGAGGCCGCCCACAGAAACCGGTTAACCGCAACGCTGCGCTCGGGATCGCCGCCGCTCCGGCCGAAGAGGTCGAGGATCGATTCATCGCCGATCTCCCACTGGGCGCGGTTGCGCTCGTCGGCGAGTTCGGTCTGGCGCGCGGCGTTGTCGGCACAGCCCGCGAGGGAGACCCCCAGAACCGCGACGGCGATGCTTCGCCCGATGTTCATGGCGCTTCTTCCTGACCTTTCCGCCCCTGCCGGCACATGCTTCGGCGTCTCTAGAGTGTGGCCCGCCGCCGGGCAAGCCCCTATCGCCGGCGGCACGGGCGTCACGCAAGCGTCACGCGGGCGCCAGACTGTGGCATGTCTGCATCACCCACCGCTGCGCGGCCCTGTCCGGCCCCCATCAACTTGACCCCTCACGTTCCCGTGGCGGAAGAAGGCGTCGCTCGATCCGTGCGACCGCGGATTCGGAATTTTTACGAAAAAAGACCAGAGGGACAGACGATGAAGGCAACGCTCTTCGCAACGACCGCCGCGGCCGCCCTTGCCGTCGGCTCCATGGCCTCGGCTCAGGGGATCACCCTCTTCGGCGACGCCCGCCTTGGCCTCGGCTACGGGGTCAGCAACGACGGCGACATCCTCGCCTTCGACGACGATTTCGAGGATGCCGATGATCTGCGCGCGGTCTCCCGCGTCCGCTTCGGCGTGCGGATGACCGGCGAGACCCCGACCGGCATCACCTTCGGCGCCACCATCCGCGCCGACAACGCCATCGGCGGCGAGGGCAACCGTGCGAACGACGAGGACAACCAATACGAGGGCAGCGTCTTCGTCTCCGGCGTCTACGGCACCCTCACCTTCGGCGACGTCGACGACGCGCAGCATCAGCATGTCGGCGACATGCCGACGATCGGCCTGACCGAACTCGGCGAGTTCAACGAATCCCCGTTCCTCGGCAACGACACCGGCGGCAGCGAATTCCGGCCGACCGTCCGCTACGACTACGACCTCGCCGGATTCGGCGTCTCGCTCTCCACGGGTTCGGAACTCGACGCCTGGGCCGTTGGCGCCAGCTACGCCCTCGACTGGGGCGGTACCGCGGTCACCCTCGGCGCCGGCTACTTCAACGGCAGCGAGACCAGCATCGG
>CAYMOD010000424.1:0-1990 GCA_964391945.1 uncultured Rhodobacterales bacterium
CGCTCATCGAGGCGACGTCGTCCTCGGTCCAGAAGACCGTCTCGCCGTCGGAACAACGAAACGTCCCGATCCGCGCCGCGGTACCACTGGCGTCGAACGTCTCGAAGTCGTACGGCAGCACCTGGTCCGGCAGGCCGGCCTGCTCGTAGATGTACTCGGCGTTGAACAGCCCCTTCCCACGGGCGAAGCTGCGCCAGTCCCCGAAGTTCGGATCCGCCGCCATCTCCACGAAGCTCTTCCGCGCCCGCACCGCATCGCGCGACACGTAGTTGGCCAGATGGGACGCGCCCGCCGAGATACCGGCGGCCAGACCCGTGTGGATACCCGCCTCGATCAACGTCTCCACGACGCCGGCGGTGTGGACGGCGCGCATCCCACCGCCCTCGAACAGCAGGGCGACATCCGGGGCGGTCGGCTCCAGACTCGCCGCACCACGCACGCCGCCCTGCACGCCACCCTGCGCGCCACCCGGCTCCGAAACAGTCACTCCCACACCCTAAGAGGTTCAGTGGCGTCCCCGCGTATCCGTTACTGTCGATCCGTGACTCAACTCACCGAACTCGTCGCGAGCATCAACGACGTCTACTGGTACGGCGTGATCGCCCTACTGGTGACAGCCGGCCTGTACTTCTCCGTCACCACCCTGATCGTCCAGGTCAGGCTGTTCCCGGAGATGCTGCGGACGATCGTGGAGAAACCCTCCGACATCGACACCGGCAAGAAGGGCATCTCGGCGTTCCGGGCGTTCACCATCTCGGCGGCCTCCCGCGTGGGAACCGGCAACGTCGCGGGCGTGGCTATCGCCATCACGGTGGGCGGGCCCGGGGCGGTGTTCTGGATGTGGCTCATCGCGATCATCGGCGGCGCGACGGCGTTCATCGAGTCCACTCTCGGGCAGTTGTACAAGATCAAGGGCAAGGACTCCTACATCGGCGGTCCCGCCTACTACATCCGCGACGGGCTCGGCTGGAAACGCCTGGCCGTGGCGTTCGCGGTCATCATCACCATCACCTATGGCTTCGTGTTCAACGCCGTGCAGGCCAACTCCATCTCCGAATCCGTCCGCAACCAGTTCGGACTCGAGGGCACCGGTGCCGGAGTCATCATCGGCGTGGTGCTGGCGATCGTGACGGGCCTCGTCATCTTCGGTGGCGTACGGCGCCTGTCGGCGGTCACCGAGATCCTGGTCCCGATCATGGCTGCGGCCTACGTCGTCGTCGCCCTCATCGTCGTCGCCATCAACATCACCGAGGTACCGGCGATGATCTCCCTCATCGTCGGCCACGCGCTCGGGTTCCGCGAGATCGCGGGCGCCACCCTCGGCGCCGCGATCATGCAGGGCATGCGCCGCGGCCTGTTCTCCAACGAGGCCGGCATGGGCTCGGTCCCCAACGCCGCCGCCACCGCATCGGTCTCCCACCCGGTCAAGCAGGGCCTCGTCCAGGCGCTCGGCGTCTACTTCGACACCCTCATCGTGTGCTCGGCGACCGCGTTCATCATCCTGCTCGCCGACCCCGAGTTCGGCGGCGACAGGGAGGGCATCTCGCTGACCCAGGACTCGCTCGCCTCCCAGGTCGGCGACTGGGGCGTCCCGTTCATCACCGTCGTCATCTTCTTCCTCGCCTTCTCCTCGATCCTCGGCAACTCGTACTACGGCGAGGCCAACATCAACTTCCTGCGTGACAGCCCGCGCTCGATCAACGTCTTCCGCGGGCTGGTGCTCGTCGCGGTGATCGGCGGGGCGCTCGGCTCCGTCGACCTCGTGTGGGGCCTGGCCGACCTGTTCATGGGCTTCATGGCCACCATCAACCTCATCGCGATCATCCCGCTCGGTGGGCTCGCCGTGGCGCTGCTGCGGCACTACCTGCAGCAGAAGGCCAAGGGGCACAACCCGGTGTTCCATCGCGATGACCTGCCCCGCGCGAAGAACATCACGGCCTGGGACGGCTCCGATCCCATGACCCACCAGGACGTCGCCGACGAGGCCCGT
>CAYMOD010000425.1:0-1977 GCA_964391945.1 uncultured Rhodobacterales bacterium
GCCTGACGGGGCATTGTGGGTGATCGGCAGCTATCACAATATCTACCGGGTCGGCGCAGCGCTCCAGGACGAAGGCTATTGGATCCTCAACGACATCGTCTGGCGCAAGACCAATCCGATGCCGAACTTTCGCGGCACCCGGTTCACCAACGCCCACGAAACCCTGATCTGGGCGAGCCGGAGCGAGGACAGCCGCTATACGTTCAACTATCGCGCGATGAAGGCGCTGAACGACGAGTTGCAGATGCGATCCGACTGGCTGCTTCCGATCTGCTCGGGCGCCGAGCGGCTCAAGACGGCAGGCAGCAAGGCGCACCCAACCCAGAAACCCGAGGCGCTGCTCTACCGTGTCCTGCTCGCCTGCACGAAGCCCGGCGACATCGTCCTTGATCCCTTCTTCGGCACCGGAACGACCGGGGCGGTGGCGCGGCGGCTGGGGCGGCGCTGGATCGGCATCGAGCGCGAGCATCGCTATGTGAAGGTCGCGAGCGGGCGCATCGCCGCGACGCTGCCGCTCGATGAAAGCGCAATGCAGGTCATGCAGTCGCCCCGCGCGCAGCCGCGCGTGCCCTTCGGCGCGCTGATCGAGACGGGCATGATTCCCGCCGGCGCGCTGCTCCATGACGCGCGGCGGCGCTGGACGGCCCGCGTCTGCGCCGATGCCTCGATCGAGACCGATGGCCATCAAGGCTCGATTCACAAGGTCGGCTCTCTCGTGCAGACCGCGCCCTCCTGCAACGGCTGGACCTTCTGGCACATCGAGCTTGATGGCGCGCTCGTCCCGATCGACACCCTGCGGCAGCGCTACCTGCTGACCGTCGACTGATAGGGGCGAGATGGGAGGTCGAATTTACCTGAAGCCCACCGGGTTCGTCGATGCGCCGTTCCAACTTGATGGCAAGGTCGCGCGTCTGGCCGGAGGATTGGCCTTCTTTTCGGCCGTCGAAATCATACAGGATGGCGGCGTCCAAGACCTCATCTCGATCGACGCCATAGACTCGGCCTTGGCCGGCCTGGGCGAAGGCGCTCGCCGCGCATGGGCCAACATCATCGCGTCCCGGCGGCCTCTCGTGATCGGCCCCCGCACGATCCGGCTCGATCAGCCGCAAGTGGTCGGCATCCTCAACGTCACGCCCGACAGCTTCTCGGACGGGGGCGCGCATGTCGCCGATCCCGTCGCGGCGGGACAGGCGATGGCCGAGGCCGGGGCCGCGATCATCGACGTCGGCGGCGAATCGACTCGGCCCGGCTCGAAACCAGTCTGGGAAGGGGACGAGCTCGCTCGAATCGCGCCGGTAGTCGATGGGCTGGTCGCCGCCGGCTCCGCAGTTTCGGTGGACACGCGCAAGGCGGCGGTGATGGAAGCGGCGCTGGCCAAAGGCGCGGGAATCATCAACGACGTGTCCGCGCTCACTTACGACAATCGGGCGGCGCAAGTGGTGGCAGGCGCCGGGCGCCCGGTGGTCCTCATGCACCATCAGGGCCGACCGGAGACCATGCAAGTCTCGCCGCATTATGATCGTCCGGTTCTCCTCGCCGTCTACGACTGGCTGGAGGAGCGGATCTCGGGCGCAGTGGCGGCCGGCGTTGACCGCGACAACATCATCGTCGACCCGGGCATCGGCTTCGGGAAGACGATTGAGCATAATCTGCAGCTGATGAACGGCCTTGCGCTGCTGCATGGCCTTGGCCGCCCGATCATGCTCGGCGCCAGCCGCAAGCGGATGATCGGCGCACTCGCCAATGAAGCGCCGCCGGATCGTCGGATGCCGGGCAGCATCGCGCTGGCGCTGAAAGGGGCCGAACAAGGTGCGCAGCTGCTCCGCGTCCACGACGTACCAGAGACCGTTCAGGCGCTGAAGGTCTGGCGCGGGCTTCGTGACGCTGCGCTCACCCCGCCACGCGGCTGAAGGATCGCGGGATTGGTGGGCGGTGACGGGCTCGAACCGCCGACCCTCTCGGTGTAAACGAGATGCT
>CAYMOD010000426.1:0-1972 GCA_964391945.1 uncultured Rhodobacterales bacterium
CGCCGCGCACCGGTCGAAGAAGGCGCAGATCCCGCCGTCATGTGCTAGACTCGCACCGATCGGAGGGGGCGATTGCCATGAAGAATCGCATCGCCATCTGCTGCGACGGGACCTGGGCCGGGCTTGATTCGCGCCATCCCACCAACCCGCTCCGGCTCGCCAAGGCGATCCTGCCGGCCGATCCCCGCGACGGGACCGTGCAGATCACCTTCCATCTCGATGGCGTCGGCACCGGGCGCGGTACCGGCAGGATCGCGCGGGTCACCGACCGGCTGCTTGGCGGCCTCTTCGGCAGCGGCCTGACCGAGACCGTCGCCGAAGCCTACCGCCACCTCGTCTTCACCTACCGCCCCGGCGACGAGATCTTCCTGTTCGGCTTCTCGCGCGGCGCCTTCACCGCCCGTTCGCTTGCCGGCATGATCCGCAATTGCGGCATCCTCGCCCGCGCGCACGCCGAGCGGATCGACGACGCACTCGCGCTCTACCGCTCGCAACTGCCGGCTGACCATCCGGATGGCGAGCAGGCTCTCGATTTCCGCGCCACTTACGCTCCCGACGTCCTCACTTCCGACAGCGAGCGCGCATGGCGCGAGCGCGAGCGGCCGGGGCAGGACTGGAGCCGGGCAGTGCCGCTTCGGCTTGCCTATGTCGGGGTCTGGGACACCGTCGGATCGCTCGGCGTGCCGGCACAGTGGAGCATCTCCGGCCTCCTCAACCGACGACACCGCTTTCACGACACGAAGCTCTCCAGCCGCGTCCTCGCCGCGCGGCATGCGGTCGCGATCGACGAGCGGCGGCGCAACTTCCTCCCGACCCTCTGGGACAACGTGGACGCGCTGAACGGCCTTGGCCTCGCGGATCCGGACGCGCCCTATCAGCAGCGCTGGTTCCCCGGCGTCCATGCGGCGGTAGGCGGCGGCAGGCCCGATACCGGACTGGCGAGCGGCGCACTCCTCTGGGTGATGGAGGGCGCCGAGCGCCAGGGCCTCGCCGTCGACCCCGCGGCGCGTGCCGCCTTCGCGGCCGACGCCGACCCGCTTGCGCCGCTCACTGCGCACGAGGGCTCGCGCCCTCTTGGCCTGCGCGATCTCCTGCGGTTCGGACCGGTCGATCGCAAGGGGCCGGAGGAGCCCCGTTTCGTCGCATCCGCGACCTGCCAGCGCTGGGCCGCCGACCCCGACTACCGGCCGCGGCCGCTCCGCGACATACGCGGCTGGCTCGACGCCCACGCCGCTGGCCTCGTGGCCTGAGGGCGGCTCAGAGTCGCGAGAGGACCACGCCTGCCGTGACCAGCGCCACCGCGAGCACCCGCTGCCAGCTCACTGCCTGCACCGCGAGGCCGAAGGCTCCGCTCGCGTCGAGCACCAGCGCCGCGGCCATCTGGCCGAGGATCATCGCCGCCATCGCGGTGACGACGCCGAGGATCGGCACGCTCAGGATCACCATCCAGACATAGAAGGCGCCGAGCGCGCCGCCGATCCAGGCCCACCACGGCGTCATGGCGATCATGGCGGCACCGGGCAATCCGCTGCGCATGAGCGCGAGCGGGACGAGCACCGCGAGCCCGACCGCGAACGAGACCGCCGCCGCCGTCAGCCCGTCCCCGAGCGCGGCGGCGAGCCGCGCGTTGATCGGCGCCTGTGTCGCGACAAAGGCGCCCGCGACGATCATGCCGATCAGCGCCACCAGGAATCCCGCCGACATCGTCTCCGTCTCCCGTCTCCTGCGCGGAAATGCCTTCTGGAGCGCTTCCGTTCCGATTGCATCGGACCCGGGCGCTCCATCTTGCTGACTGGTCGCGATTTCCAGGTCAGCAGGTGGATCCACCTGCTTCGAAGTCGCTGTAGTCGCGCATCCCTCCGGCGACAAGGCAGCCCATCGGAAATGGAGGTTTCGGTTGCCCCGCAGCACGGCTATACGTGCCGGCGCAAGCATGATCGGAGCGGCGCATGGCCAACGTGGTAGTCGTGGG
>CAYMOD010000427.1:0-1938 GCA_964391945.1 uncultured Rhodobacterales bacterium
TCGGCCTCCTCCTCTGCGTGCTGGTGATGGGTCTCTATCTCACCATCGTCGTGCGCTCGCTGATCCGGCTGGTGCGGGAGCGCGATGCATTCATCCGCCTCGCCGGCACCGGGCTCGCGGTGCTCCTCGGCATGCAGGCGCTGATCAACCTCGGTGTCTCGGTGCGGCTGCTGCCGGCGAAGGGGATGACGCTGCCGCTGGTCTCCTATGGCGGGTCGTCGCTGATCGCGGCGGGCCTGGGCCTCGGGGCGCTGCTCGCGCTGACGCGCCGCCGCCCGCAGCATGACATGGGCGAATTGCTCGGGGGGCCGCGGTGAGTGCGCCGCTTGCCGCCACCGGCGCGATACAGGCGCCGCGTCTCGCTCACGCGGTGGAGGCGCCGCTTCTCGTCGTCGCGGCCGGCGGCACCGGCGGACACATGTTCCCGGCAGAGGCGCTCGCGGGGGAGATGCTCGCACGCGGATGGCGGGTGCGGCTCGCGACCGATGCCAGGGGCGCGCGCTACGCCGGCGGCTTCCCCGCCGCGGTCGAGCGGCAGGTGACGGCGGCGGGCTCGTTCGCGCAAGGGTCGCTCTGGCGGCGGGCGGCGGTGCCGGGGCTGATCGCGGCGGGCGTGGCGGCGAGCGTGTTCTCGATGCGGCGCGAGCCCCCCGCCTGCGTCACCGGGTTTGGCGGTTATCCGGCCTTGCCGGCGATGGCGGCGGCGACGCTGCTCGGGGTGCCGCGGCTCATCCACGAGGCGAACGGCGTGCTCGGGCGGGTGAACCGCTGGTTCGCGACGCGGGTCGATGCGGTCGCCTGCGGCACCTGGCCCACCGATCTGCCGGAGGGCACCACCGGGGTGATCACCGGCAACCCGGTGCGGCCGGGAGTGCGGATGCGCGCCGGCGCGCGTTACGAGCCACCGGGCGAGGGGCCGATCCGGCTCCTCGTCATCGGCGGCAGCCAGGGGGCCGGGCTCTTTGCGCGGGTGGTGCCGGAGGCGGTGCGGGCCCTGCCCGACGGGCTCCGGCACCGGCTCGTGCTCGCGCAGCAGGTGCGGCCCGAGGACATGGGGAGGGTCCGGGACCTCTACCGCGAGATGGGAGTGGAAGCCGAACTCCGGTCGTTCTTCGAGGACGTGCCGGAGCGGCTCGAAGCCGCGCAGCTGGTGATCAGCCGGGCGGGCGCGTCCTCGATCGCCGACATCACCGCCATCGGGCGGCCGGCGCTCCTCATCCCCTATCGGGCGGCGGCGGATGACCATCAGGCGGCGAATGCGCGCGGCCTCGTCGATTCGGGCGGCGGGTTCATGATCCGCGAGGAGGAATTGACCTCCCAGGGACTCGCGTTCCATATCGCCGCGATCCTCGAAGACCCGGAAGGAGCGGCGGCGATGGCGGCGGCGAGCGGGGCGGAAGGGCATCCGGAGGCAGTCGAGGAATTGGCGGGGCTGGTGGAACGGCTCGCCAGGCGAGGGCAGGGACAATGAACGGTGAGACGCGCCTACCCCACGACATCGGGGCCATTCACTTCGTCGGCATCGGCGGCATCGGCATGTCGGGCATCGCCGAGGTGCTGATCAACCACGGCTTCACCGTGCAGGGCTCCGACCTGCGCGAGAGCCCGATCACCGAGCGCCTCGCGGAGAAAGGCGCGAAGATCTTCATCGGTCAGCGGCCCGAGAATCTCGAGGGCGCGCAGGTGGTGGTGATCTCCTCGGCGATCCGCTCGGGCAACCCCGAGCTCGACGCGGCGCGCGGGCGCAGTCTGCCGGTCGTGCGTCGGGCGGAGATGCTCGCGGAACTCATGCGGCTCAAGTCGAATGTCGCGGTCGGCGGCACGCACGGCAAGACGACGACGACCTCGATGGTCGCGGCCCTCCTCGATGCCGGCGGCATGGACCCGACGGTGATCAACGGCGGGGTGATCCATGCCTATGGCTCCAACGCGCGGATC
>CAYMOD010000428.1:0-1934 GCA_964391945.1 uncultured Rhodobacterales bacterium
CCTGCACGTTCGGGTCGGCAAGGACGGTGCGGAAGGCGGTAATCACCCGCTCCGGGCTCGCGCCGCCGCCGATGTCGAGGAAATTCGCGGGCTCGCCGCCGGCGAGCTTGATGATGTCCATCGTCGCCATCGCGAGGCCGGCGCCGTTGACGATGCAGCCGATGGTGCCGTCGAGGCCGACATAGGCGAGGCCGTTGTCCTGGGCGGTGCATTCGCGCGGATCTTCCTGGGAGCGGTCGCGCAGGGCGGCGATCACGGGGCGGCGGAAGAAGGCGTTGGCGTCGAAAGACATCTTGGCGTCGAGCGCGACGAGCCGCCCATCGCCGGTCACGCAGAGCGGGTTGATCTCGACCATGGTCGCGTCGTGATCGCGGAAGGCGCGGTAGCAGGCGTTGAGGATCGCGCAGCATTCCGCCACCTGCCCGTCCTTCATGCCCAGCGCGAAGGCGAGTTCGCGGCACTGGAAGGGGGTGATGCCGACCGCGGGGTCCACCGTCTGGCGGATGAGGCTGTCGGGATCCTCCTCGGAGAGCTGCTCGATCTCCATGCCGCCATGGCCGGAGGCGACGATCATCACCCGCTCGGATTTCCGGTTGAGGACGAAGCCGAGGTAGATCTCGCGGGCGATGTCGGTGGCTTCCTCGACCCAGACCCGGAACACCGGTTTGCCCGAGGGCCCGGTCTGGCGGGTGGCGAGGTTGCGGCCGAAGAGGGACTGGGCGTATTCGGCGGCTTCTTCCGGCGTGCGGACGAGCTTCACGCCGCCGGCCTCGCCGCGGCCGCCGGAGTGGATCTGCGCCTTGACGACGCAGGGGCCGGTGCCGAGTTCGCGGGCGCGGAACGCCACCTGCTCGGGGCTGTAGGCGAGACCGCCGCGGGGCACCGGCACGCCGGAGCGCGCGAGGATCTCCTTGGCCTGATACTCGTGGATGTCCATGGGTCGTCTCCTCTGGCACACCCCCTCCGGCCTGCGGCGCGTCGGGCGCGGGCGGAAAGGGCCTCGATGTTCCTGGCAGGCGTTATTCAGGCTTCGGTACCAGGGGGTGATGGAGTTTTGCGCCGAGTCGATCCCGGCCGCGTCACCCCATCGGATTACCCCCTTCGACGGCCTGGTCCGCTGTCATTCGGCGGCAATGCGGTGCTCCGCGCCGACGCCTGCCTCGCAATACCAGGCTTGTGCCGCGCCGACGCCCGAGCCGAGCTCGATCGACGCGCCGGAATCGACCAGCGCCATCTCGGCGGCGGCAAGGGCGGAGAGGCACATCACCTCGTTGAGGTCGCCGAGATGGCCGATGCGGAACGCCTTGCCGGCAAGCTGCGCGAGGCCCGAGCCGAGCGAGGTGCGGTACCTGTTGTAGGCGGTGGCGATCACGTCGCGGGCGTCGATCTCCTGCGGCACCCGGACTGCCGAGACCGTGTCGGAGTACCAGTGCGGCCCTTCGGCGACGAGGTCGCAGCCCCAGGCGGCGACGCCGCGGCGGATGCCTTCGGCGAGGCGGTGATGGCGGGCGAAGACGTTGTCGAGCCCCTCGGCGAAGAGCCGGTCGAGCGAGGCGCGGAGTCCGATCAGCAACTGGGTTGGCGGCGTGTATGGGAAGTAGCCGCTGTCGTTCATGCCGATCATGTCCTCGAACCGGAAATAGGCGCGGCGGGAGATCGCGCTCTTCGAGGCTTCGAGCCCCTTCTCGCTCACCGCGAGGATGCCGAGGCCGGCAGGGAGCATCAGCCCCTTCTGCGAACCGGCGACGGCGAGATCGACCCCCCATTCGTCCATGCGGAAGTCGATGGAGGCGACCGACGAGACGCCGTCCACGAAGAGGAGCGCGTCGTGATAGGCCTCGTTAAGCGCGCGGCGTACGGCGGCGACGTCGGAGGTGATGCCGGTCGCGGTCTCGTTATGGGTGACGAAGACCGCCTTGATCCTGCCGCGGGTG
>CAYMOD010000429.1:0-1931 GCA_964391945.1 uncultured Rhodobacterales bacterium
CGAGGTTGAGGACCGCCGCGCTCACTCCCGAGCCGCAGGAGGTGATCACCGGGCGGGCCGCGTCGACGCCTGCCGCCGCGAATGCGGCGCGGAGCGCCTCCGGTGCCTTCATCGTGCCGTCGGGATTCAGGAGCGTGCCATAGGGCACGTTCCGCGCTCCCGGGATATGCCCCGGCCGCAGCCCCGGCCGCGGCTCCGGCGCCTCGCCGCGGAAACGGTCGGGCGCGCGTGCATCGACGATCTGCACGTCGCCGAGCTTGGCGGCCTCCGCGACCTGGGTCACGTCGCGCACCATCGCCGCGTTCTGCCGCGCGGTGAAATGCCGCTCGCGCAGGATCGGCTGGCCTTCCTCGAGCGGCCGGCCCTCCGCCTGCCATTTCGGCAGCCCGCCGTCGAGCACCGCCACGTCGGTCTTGCCGAAGAGCCGGAACAGCCACCAGACGCGCGCTGCGCTGAAGATGCCCTGGCTATCGTAGATGACGACTTGGTGGCCATCGCCGATCCCCATCGCCCGCATCCGGGAGACGAATTTCTCCATTGGCGGCGCCATGTGCGGCAGGGGCGAGCAGGTGTCGGCGATCTCGTCGATGTCGAAGAACCGCGCGCCGGGGATATGCCCGGCCTCATATTCAGCGGCCGCATCGCGCCCCGTCCCGGGCAGATGCCAGCTCCCGTCGAGGATCCGCACATCGGGCGCGGCGAGTCGCCCGGCGAGCCACTCCGTCGATACAAGAAGCTCCGGATCGCTCGTCGGCATGGCGGAGATATCCTTTCACGCTCTCCGTTCGCATAGCCGAGAGGGCCATGCCGGATCAAGACCCGCGCCCGCCCTCCGGTCAATCCGGCTCGCTGTCGACGAGGTCGATGAACGCTGCCCCGAACCGTTCGGCCTTCGTCGGGCCGACGCCGGGGATGCGCGCGAGGGCCTCGGGCGTGCGCGGCCGCTCGCGGGCGATGGCAGCGAGGGTGCGGCTGGTGCAGGTGAGAAACTTCCCCCGTCCGTCCGCGCCGTGCGCGAGCGCGATTTGCGCCGCCTGAAGCCGGTCGAAGAGGGCCCCCTCCGACTTCCCGGCGAGTTTCAGCCGTACCGGATGCACGGGCGCCGGCGCCTCGCCGGTGATCACCGCGAGGAATTCCGCTCCGTGGCGGGCGAGCTTGGTCTCGCCAACGCCGGTGATGCCGCGCATCTCGTCGAGGCTCGCCGGGCGCCGTTCCGCCATCTCGATCAGCGTCCGGTCGGTGAAGATCACGTAGGCCGGCACGCCCGCCGCTACCGCCAGCGCGCGCCGCCGCGCCTTCAGCGCCGCGAACAATCCCTCGTCTTCCTCCGCGACGAGCGCGACCGGCGCCCGCCGCTCCGGTCCCGCCCGGCGCGCCGTGTCGGCCCTGAGGTCCAGCCGCACCTCGCCCCGCAGCACCGGCCGCGCAGCCTCGGTCGGCCGCAGTGCGCCGTGCCGTCCCGGATCGGGCCGGATCAGGTCGTGCCCCATCATCTGGCGGAACACGCTCTGCCACCAGCCTTTCGGCTTTTCGCGACCGACCCCGAAGGTCGGCAACCGGTCATGACCCCGTTCCGAGATCTTCGCCGTCGCCTCGCCACGCAGGATCGCGATCAGGTGCTCGGCCCCGAACCGCTCGCCGGTGCGCAGGATCGCCGACAGCGCTTTCTGCGCCGCTTCCGTGCCATCGAAGATCTTGGGCGGCGCGAGGCAGAGGTCGCAATTGCCGCAGGGCCCGGTGTGCTCCTCGCCGAAATAGCCGAGCAGCACCTGCCGCCGGCAGCGGGTTGCTTCCGCGAGGCCGAGCAATGCGTTCAGCCGCCGGTGATCGCCGGCCTTGCGCTCTTCGGGTGCCATCCCCTCGTCGATCTGCGCCCGCCTCAGACGGATGTCGTCGGCGCCGTAGAGGGTGAGCGTATCGGCCGGGGCGCC
>CAYMOD010000430.1:0-1905 GCA_964391945.1 uncultured Rhodobacterales bacterium
TCGCAGCCGCCGACGAATTCGCCCTTGACGTAGAGCTGGGGGATGGTCGGCCAGTCGGAGAACTGCTTGATCCCCTCGCGGACGCCCTGGTCGGCGAGGACGTTCACGTCCTTGTAGGTGACGCCCATGTAGTTGAGGACACCGGCGACACGGCTCGAGAAGCCGCATTGCGGCATGCTGGCCGTGCCCTTCATGAAAAGCACGACGTCGTTCGCCTCGACATCGGCCTTGATGGCGTCTTGTGGGGTCGTGGTGGTCATGGACCTACTCCGGAGCCTTGGTGGTGAGAGCAAGCGCATGGAGCTCGCCGTTCGGCCCGTCCATCCGGCCCTTGAGCGCGGCATAGACGAGCTGGTGCTGCTTGACGCGGTTGAGACCGCGGAACTCCTCCGCGACAACGGTGGCCGCGTAGTGGTTGCCGTCGCCGGCGAGGTCGGTGATCTCGATCTTCGCCGTCGGGAAGGCGTCGCGGATCAGCCTTTCGATCTCAGCCGCTTCCATCGCCATGCAATGCCTCCCGTCTCGATTGCCTTCGGCGGCAGATGTATGCCGCGCGCGCTTTGGCTGCAAGGCTGAGGGCAATGACGGACTCGATGGACGGCCCGCAGCGCATCGCTTATGACGGCGCCCGAGCATGGCAGGGGAGGCCGGAAGCGTGGCGGAACATGGGGTAGCGGAGCCGCTGACGGCGGAGGCGGCGGGGCCGCTTCGGGGCGTGGCGGAGATCCCGGGCGACAAGTCGGTGTCGCATCGGGCGCTGATCCTCGGCGCGCTGTCGGTGGGGGAGACGCGGATCACCGGCCTCCTTGAGAGCGAGGACGTGATCAGGACCGCGGCGGCGATGCGGGCGTTCGGCGCCGAGGTCGAACGCGAGGACGGAACCTGGGTCGTGCATGGGGTGGGCGTCGGCGGGTTTCGCGAGCCCGAGGACGTTATCGACTGCGGTAACGCCGGCACCGGGGTGCGGCTGGTGATGGGCGCGATGGCGACGACGCCGATCGCCGCGACCTTCACCGGCGACGCGAGTCTCCGGCGCCGGCCGATGGGGCGGATACTCGACCCGCTGGCGCTCTTCGGGGCGCAGGCCGTGGGGCGGCGGGGCGGCCTCCTGCCGCTGACGCTGGTGGGGGCCGAGAGGGCGCTGCCGGTGCAGTACACGCTGCCGGTGCCCTCGGCCCAGGTGAAGTCGGCGGTGCTGCTCGCGGGGCTCAACGCGCCGGGCGAGACGGTGGTGATCGAGCCGGAGGCGACGCGCGACCATACCGAGCGGATGCTCCGGGGTTTCGGAGCGGAGATCGCGATCGAGGAGGCGGCGGAAGGGCGGGTGATCCGGCTCACCGGCCAGCCGGAGCTCCGGCCGCAGCGGGTGGCGGTGCCGCGTGATCCCTCCTCGGCGGCGTTCCCGGTCGCGGCGGCGCTGATGGTGCCGGGTTCGGAGCTGCGGGTGCCGCAGGTGGCGATGAACCCGACCCGGGCGGGCTTTTACGAGACGCTGGTGGCGATGGGAGCGGACATCGCCTTCGAGAACCGCCGCGACGAGGGCGGCGAGCCGGTGGCGGATCTCGTGGTGCGGCACGGAAGCCTCCGCGGCATCGAGGTGCCGCCCGAGCGCGCGGTCTCGATGATCGACGAATATCCGGTGCTGGCGGCGCTCGCGGCGACGGCCGAGGGCCGGACGGTGATGCGCGGGATCGGCGAGCTCCGGGTCAAGGAATGCGACCGGATCGACGCGATGGCGCGCGGCCTCGAGGCCTGTGGTGTGCGGGTCGAGGAGGGGGAGGACTGGATGGCGGTCGAGGGCAGGCCGGGCGAGGTGGCGGGAGGTGCCACGGTGGTGACCCGTCTCGACCACCGGATCGCGATGTCCTTCCTCTGCCTCGGCCTTGCGACGCGGAAGCCGGTGAC
>CAYMOD010000431.1:0-1901 GCA_964391945.1 uncultured Rhodobacterales bacterium
GGTCGAGGAGGCCTCGGCCACCCTCGGCGCCTGGCGGGGCCGGACCTTTCTGCGGGTCATCCTGCCGATGCTGATGCCGGCGCTCCTCACCGGTTTCGCCCTCGCGCTTGCCCGCGCCGTGGGCGAGTATGGCTCGGTCATCTTCATCGCCGGCAACCTGCCGAACATGACGGAAATCGCGCCGCTCCTCATCGTCATCCGGCTCGAGGAGTTCAACTACGACGGCGCGGTGGCGATCGCGCTCGCCATGCTCGCGATCTCGTTTGCCATGCTGCTCGCCATCAACCTCATCCAGGTCTGGAGCCGCAGGAGATTCGGACATGCTTGACACCACCTTTCTCCCCAGGCCGGTGCCCGCTCGCGGCAGGCGCTCCGCCCTCTGGACCCTCCTCGACCGCCCTGTGCCGCAGCCGGTGGATGCCGATGCCCGCCCCACGGGCGGGCATCACCGCACCGAGGCATTAGCGGCTGCCTGTCCGGTCCATCCGGCGCGGGCCGCGGCCCATGCCGCCTATCGCATGGTCGAGGGCGGAGGGCCGAAGGCGCTCGACGCGGCGCTCACGGTGATCGAGGCCGAGGCGCGGGCGCTCCGGCTCGCCGTGCTCCGCCAGGAGGAGGCGCTGAAGCTCCTGTGCCTCCATGCTTCCGACGAATGGGCGCGCTCGGTCGCGGAAAGCGTGCTCGACGCGCCGGCCGATCCGCTCGCGCCCTGCCTGCCCGCGACCCTCTACGACCGCGATCTCGCCGAAAGTGCCGCCTGCAATCCTGGAGCCGCCCGATGAGCACTGGACATATTTCCGCCGTCGCGCCCCTCGCGCTTGCCCTGCCGACGGCAATCGGCACGGGCGGCGCGACCCTCGCCGCCGGGCTCAACCCGACGCTCGCCGCGCTTGCCTACACCGGCGCCGGGATCGGAACCTTCGTGCTCGCCAGCGCGGTCGCGGCGGCCGTAGGAAGCCGGGATCATGGCTGATGCCCGCGTCCTCCCGGCCATGGCGGCGGCATCCCCGCCTCCGCGCGCGGCCGGCTCGGCGATCGACGAGCCGGCTTGGGTCCGGTACACGCTGATCGCCGTCGTTCTGGCGATGCTCGCGATCCTCCTGTTCGCCCCCCTGGTCGCGGTATTCGTGGAGGCGCTGCGCGAGGGATGGCACATGGCGGCAGCAGCGCTTGCCAGTCCCGACGCACTTTCCGCGATCCGGCTCACCCTCGTCACCGCCGCGATCGCGGTGCCGCTCAACGCCGCCTTCGGCATCGCCGCGGCCTGGGCGATCGCCAAGTTCGACTTCCGCGGCAAGGCCTTCCTGATCACCCTGATCGACCTGCCGTTTTCGGTCTCGCCCGTGGTGGCCGGCCTCTGCTTCGTCCTGCTGTTCGGATCGCACGGCCTGGTCGGCTCCTGGCTGATCGGGAACGGCGTCAGCATCGTCTTCGCCGTGCCGGGCATCATCCTCGCGACGATGTTCGTGACCTTCCCCTTCGTCGCCCGCGAGCTCATCCCGGTGATGATCGAGCAGGGCCGCGCCGAGGAGGAGGCGGCACTCACCCTTGGCGCTTCGGGCTGGCGGATATTGCGCACCGTGACGCTGCCGAACATCCGCTGGGCGCTGCTCTATGGCGTCCTGCTCTGCAACGCGCGGGCCATGGGCGAATTCGGCGCGGTCGCGGTGGTCTCCGGCAAGATCCGCGGCGAGACCACCACCATGCCGCTGATGATCGAGATGCTCTACAACGAGTATCTCACGGTCGCGGCCTTCACGATGGCGGCGCTGCTTGCGGCGCTCGCCCTCGTTACCCTCACCCTCAAATCCTTCATGGAGTGGCGCTATGCTGACCTGCTCGCCGCGAGCCATCGCCACTGACGCCCGGCCGGCGCCGGTGGGAATCGAGATCGAGGAAAT
>CAYMOD010000432.1:0-1881 GCA_964391945.1 uncultured Rhodobacterales bacterium
GACGAAGCCCGACGTGGCGACCATGTCGCCCGAGCGGATGATCGCGACCGCCTCGTCCGCACTGACCACCTTGTCTCGTATTGGCATGGTATCCTCCCGAGCCGCTGTCGCACCGGCTCATCCAGCACCGGCGAGGCCGACCGAGAGTTCCGGTCGGCCGGATTGCACGCGGTCAGAGTTTCACGACCTGCCGGATCGCGGTGCCGTCGTGCAGCCGGTCGAAGCCGTGGTTGATCTCGCTCAGCGTCAATATCCCGGTCATCAGCCTGTCCACCGGCAGCCGGCCGCGCCGATAGAGCTGGATGAAGCGTGGAATGTCCCGGCTGGGTACAGCCGTGCCAATGTAACTTCCCTTGAGCGTCCGCTCCTCCGCCACGAGGTTGACCGCGGGCAGTGGCATGGTTGCGGTCGGCGGCGGCAGGCCGGCGGTGACCGTGGTGCCGCCCCTGCGGGTGATCTTGTAGGCGAGTTCGAGCGCCCGGACCGAACCAGCGAGTTCGAAGGCGAATTCGACCCCGCCGCCGGTGGCGCTCCTGACCTGCTCGGCGCAGTCGGGGTCTTTGGAGTTGAAGGCAGCGGTGGCGCCCAGTTCCCGCGCGAAAGCCAGCTTGTCATCCGAGAGGTCGATGGCGACGATCTCGCGCGCACCGGCCGCTACCGCCCCGAGCAGCGAGCACAGCCCAACCCCGCCCAGGCCGATCACCGCCACCGAGGCGCCGGCCTGGATACGTGCCGTGTTGACGACCGCTCCGACACCGGTCAGCACCGCGCAGCCGAACAGAGCGGCTTCCTCCAGCGGCAGTTCGGGATCGATCTCCACCAGCGAGTGGCGGGAGACGGTGGCGTACTCGGCAAAACCCGAGATGCCGAGATGATGGCGAACCGTCGTGCCATCAGCCCGGTGCAGCCGGCTCGCACCGGAAAGCAGCGTCCCGGCCCCGTTCGCGGCGGCGCCCGGCTCGCACAGGGCGGGCCGGCCTTCGGCGCAAGAACCGCAATGGCCACAGGAGGGGACGAACACGCAGACAACGTGATCGCCTCGCTCGAGATCGGAGACTCCGGGGCCGATCTCCTCGACGATGCCGGCGGCTTCGTGCCCGAGCGCCATCGGCAAGGGGCGCGGCCGGTCACCATTGATTACCGAAAGGTCGGAATGGCACAGGCCCGCAGCCCTGATCCGGATCAGCACCTCGCCCGGTCCGGGAAGGTCAAGTTCCAATTCCTCGATCGTCAGCGGCTTCGAGGTTTCATAGGGCGTGGTCGCGCTCATGTCGCTCAGCACCGCGGCTCTGATTTTCATCCCATCGACCTTTCGGATTCGGCTCCACCGGCGCGCGGGTCCCGGTAGGCGGCTCTTAGCTCGTCCTCCAGAACCCGAATGTTCTCGGAATAGTCGATCGGGACGGTGACGAGATGCACGCCGCCGCCTTCGAACGCCGCTTCGAGCATTGGCGCCAGATCCTCGGTCGCTTCGACGCGCGATCCCTTGGCGCCGTAGGCTTCCGCGTATTTGACGAAGTCCGGGTTGCCGAAGGTCATGCCCCAGTCGGTAAATTGATCGACTGCCTGTTTCCAGCGGATCATGCCGTAGGCGTTGTCGTCGAGGATCAGGACGACGAGGTTCAGATTCAGGCGGACGGCGGTTTCCAACTCCTGAGAGTTCATCAAGAACCCGCCATCACCGCACACCGCCAGCACGCGCCGGTCGGGATAAAGCATCGCCGCCATCATCGCCGAGGGCAGACCCGCCCCCATCGTCGCCAGCGCGTTGTCGAGCAGCACGGTGTTAGGCACCCAGGTACGGTAGTTGCGGGCGAACCAGAGCTTGTACATGCCGTTGTCGAGCGCGACGATGCCGTCCGCCGGCATGACCTGACGGAC
>CAYMOD010000433.1:0-1876 GCA_964391945.1 uncultured Rhodobacterales bacterium
ACCCGCCGCGCTTACCCCGCCGCGCCGTCCCGCGCGGGCACGGCTCCCGAGCCGGAGCGCGAGCGCGGGGCGCGCCGACGGGCGCGACCAGTACCGGCGTGTTCCCGGTCAGGCCCGCCAGGCCCGCACCCAGGGACCGGCAGGGGCGCTAGACATCCGCGGCCGCCTCGCCCATGGAGATCGACATCTCCCCGACCGGACAAGCGGCATGTCCCCCCAGTCCACCACCCGCTCCAGCACCCCGGCTGCACACGCCCCGGCCCGGCCGCTCCTCGCCTTCGCCTGGATGATGGGCGCGGTCGCCTCCTTTACGCTGATGGCGGTCGCCGGCCGGGCGATCCAGCTGGAGATGAACACGTTCGAACTGATGCTCTACCGCTCGGCGATCGGCTTCGCCTGCGTCGTCGCGATCGTCGCGGCGAGACCGCGGGGCTTCGCGGAAGTGCGTTCAGGCGCGGCCCTTCTTCACGTCAGGCGCAACCTCTGGCACTTCGCCGGCCAGAACTTCTGGTTCTACGCGGTGATGGTGATCCCGCTCGCGCAAGTCGTCGCGCTCGAATTCACCAACCCGCTCTGGGTCGCGATCCTCGCGCCCTTCATGCTCGGCGAGCGACTGACGCCGATGCGGATCGCCGCCATCGCGGTCGGATTCACAGGCGTCCTCATCGTCGCCCGGCCCGGCGTCTCCCCGCTCGAATTCGGCCACGCCGCAGCCCTTCTCGCCGCCGCCGGTTTCGCGATGAACACGCTCTACACCAAGGGGATCATGCGCCACGACAGCGTGCTCTGCGTGCTGTTCTGGATGACGCTGTCGCAGAGCGCGATGGCGCTCGTCCTGTCGCTTCCGGGCGGCATCCCCCTCCCCTCGGCCGAGATCCTGCCCTGGATCATCATCATTGCCCTCACCGGCATTACCCTGCACTTCACGCTGACCTCGGCCCTCAGTCACGCGCCCGCCTCGACGGTGGCGCCGATGGACTTCCTCCGCCTGCCGGCGATGGCGCTGATCGGCGTCTGGCTCTATGGCGAGGAACTCCACGCTGCCGTCCTCGTCGGCGCCGTGCTCATCATCATCGCCAACATCCTCAACCTCCGGCCAGAACGGCCTCCCCTCCCGGACAGCGTCAGACGGGCCTTCCTGTGGATGTTCATCCGGGCCCTCCGGTGAAGGCTGAAGCCTGGCAACTCCAGACTCCCCGGTCGGAAGGGACAACCTCCTGAACGCTCCTACCCCGAGCGATTCGGACCGGGCGGGCTCACCTGCCCGCCCGGAAGCGCGACCGGTCAGCCCTGGTCCTCGCGCCGCTCCGCGTCATTGTCTTCGTCTTCGGGGCGGCGGTTGCCGGCATGATCCCTGAATTCCTCGTTCTTCACGTTCGCACTGTCGAGGCCGCGCTCGTCGGTCGTGTCCTGCGTCTTGTCGCGGTTCGAGAGGATCTGGCTCTTGCGGACCTTCGCGTCGTCGAGTTCCGTCATCGCGCCGGTGCCGTCGCCCTTGCCCTTGACGCCGGCGCCGAAATGCTTGCTGTCGGCTCTGGCCATCACTGCCTCCGGTTGCTCTTGCGTTGCCGGGGACAACGTGGGGTCCGGCCGGCCGTTCCGCCGCCTCTTCCGCCCCACACGCGATCGTGCTAGGCGCCCGACGACACGGACATCCACGGGAGACCCCGCATGAACATCGACAAGATCCCTGCCGGCAAGAACCCGCCCCAGGACATCAACGTGATCATCGAGATCACCGGTGGCGCCGCAGGCGGTGCGCCCGTGAAATACGAAATCGACGAGGAATCGGGCGCCGTCTTCGTCGACCGCGTTGTCAACACCCCGATGTTCTATCCCTGCAACTATGGCTTCGTCCCGAACACGCTGCATGCCG
>CAYMOD010000434.1:0-1857 GCA_964391945.1 uncultured Rhodobacterales bacterium
GCAGGAAATGCATCTCGATCTTGATGACGCCGTCGCCCTGGCAGGCCTCGCAGCGTCCGCCCTTGACGTTGAACGAGAACCGCCCCGGCTTGTAGCCGCGCGCCTTCGCCTCCGGGAGGCCGGCGAACCATTCCCGGATCGGCCCGAAGGCGCCGGTATAGGTCGCGGGGTTCGAGCGCGGCGTCCGCCCGATCGGCGACTGGTCGATGTCGATCACCTTGTCGAGATGATGGAGCCCCTCGATGGTCTCGCAAGGAGCCGGCGTCTGCCGCGCGCCGTTGAGCCGCATCGAGGCGGTCTTGAACAGGGTCTCGATCGTCAGCGTCGATTTGCCGCCGCCGGAGACGCCGGTCACGCAGGTGAAGGTGCCGAGCGGGAAAGTGACATCGATCCCCTTGAGGTTGTTGCCCGTCGCCTTCCGCACCGTGAGCTTCTTGCCATTGCCACGCCGCCGCTCGACCGGCACCGGGATCGAGCGGATGCCCGAGAGATACTGCCCGGTGATCGATGTCGGCGCCGCCGCGATCTCCTCGGGCGTGCCTTCGGCGATGATCTCGCCACCGTGGACCCCGGCGCCGGGGCCGATGTCGATGACATGGTCGGCCGCGCGGATCGCCTCCTCGTCATGCTCGACCACGATCACGGTGTTGCCCTGATCGCGCAGATTCTTGAGCGTCGTGAGCAGCCGGTCGTTGTCGCGCTGGTGCAGCCCGATCGAGGGCTCGTCGAGGACGTAGAGCACCCCGGTCAGCCCCGAGCCGATCTGGGACGCGAGGCGGATGCGCTGGCTCTCGCCGCCCGAGAGCGTGCCGGCGTTGCGTGCGAGCGTGAGGTAGTCGAGGCCGACGTTGACAAGGAAGCCGAGGCGTTCGCGGATCTCCTTGAGGATCGCCCGTGCGATCTCGTTCTTCTGCGCGGTGAGGCTCTGCGGCACGGAAGCGATCCAGCCGAGCGCCTGGCGGATCGACATCCGCACCACCTCGCCGATGTGTCTCCCGCCGATCTTCACGGCGAGCGCCTCCGGCTTCAGCCGATAGCCGCCGCAGGCACCGCAGGGCCGGGCGTTCTGGTAGCGCTCCATCTCCTCGCGCACCCAGGCCGAGTCGCTCTCGCGGTAGCGCCGCTCGAGATTTGGGAGCACCCCTTCGAACGGCCGCTCGATCTCGTAGACCCGGCCGCCCTCGTCGTAGCGGAAGCGGATCTTCTCACCCTTGGAGCCGTAGAGGATCGCGTCCTTCGCCGCCTCGGGCAGGTCACGCCATTTTGCTCCGGGCTTGAACCCGTAATGCTTGCCGAGCGCCTCGATGGTCTGGCGATAGTAGGGCGATTGCCCCTTCGACCACGGCGCGATCGCGCCCTTCAGCAGCGGCAGCCCCTCGTCGGGCACCACCAGTCGCGGATCGAAGAACAGCTCGACCCCGAGCCCGTCGCATTCCGGGCAGGCTCCGAACGGCGCGTTGAACGAGAAGAGCCGCGGCGCGATCTCGGCGATCGTGAACCCGCTCACCGGACAGGCGAAGTTCTCGGAGAAGGTCGTGCGCTGCGGCTCGCCTTCCCGCGGCGCGGTCTCCAGGATCGCGATCCCGTCCGCGAGGTCGAGCGCGGTGCGGAACGAATCCGCGAGCCGCGTCTCCATCCCCGCGCGCACGACGATCCGGTCGACCACCACCTCGATATCGTGGCGAAACTTCTTGTCGAGTTCCGGCGGCTCCTCGAGGTCGTGGAACGCCCCGTCCACCTTCACCCGCTGGAATCCCTGTTTGCGCAACTCGGCGAATTCCCTGCGGTACTCGCCCTTCCGGTCACGCACGATCGGCGCGAGAAGATAGGCGCGCGTCCCCTCCGCCATCGCCATCA
>CAYMOD010000435.1:0-1854 GCA_964391945.1 uncultured Rhodobacterales bacterium
CCGGCGGACTGGAGCAGGAAGGTCAGCGGCCCGCCCACCTTGCCGAAGCCCTGGATCACGGCGCGGCCACCGGGCAGCGCCATCCCGAGCGCCTCGAACGCAGCCCGGGTGCAGACCACGACGCCGGCCGAGGTCCCGCCCGCGTGGGCCTTGGTGCCACCGACCGACATCGGCTTGCCGGTGACGGCGGCGGGCAGGTGGACGCCCCCGCCGGTCATCTGCAGCGTGTCGAGCAGCCAGGCCATGACCCGCCCGTCGGTGTTGATGTCGGGCGCGGGTACGTCCCGGTCGGGGCCGAGCAGCGGGGCGATGCCCGTGGTGTAGCGACGCGTGAGCCGCTCGAGCTCGTTCACGCTCAGCAGCCGGGGGTCGCAGCGCACCCCGCCCTTGGCGCCCCCGAACGGGATGCCGCACACGGCCGTCTTGAGGGTCATCTGGGCGGCGAGGGCCGTGACCTCGTCGGCGTCGACGTCGGGGTGGAACCGGATGCCGCCCTTGCCCGGGCCGCGCACGGTGTTGTGGTGGACGCGCCAGCCGACGAACACCTCGAGGGAGCCGTCGTCCATCCGGACCGGGACCGAGACCTCGAGCACCCGCTCGGGTCGGCGCAGGCGGGCATGGACGCCGGGATCGACGCCGGCCACGGCGACGGCATCATCGATCCGGTCCAGCACGGCTTCCCTGGCGGAGGTCACCACCGCCCGAGTGTGGCAGGCGCCGACGGACGGCGCGCCGCGCCGGGCCGCGGTGCCGGCGGCCCTCAGGCCGCCGACGCCGCGCCTGTGGTGACGGGAGCCCCGGCGGTGGCGCTGAGGGCCACGACCAGACGGCCGAGGGCGCGCTCGCGCACCGGGCGGGGGGCGGTGGGGTCGGCGACGACCTCGGCCATGAGCGGGCGCACGCCGAAGCGGCGGGCGGTGGTGACGAGGTCGTCCACGTCGCGGCGGTTGGCCTCGAAGCCAGCGGCGACGACGGCGTCGGCGAGGGCCTCGAGCTGGTCGGGGGCAGGGAGTCGGGTGGACATGGATCGACCGTACGATGGAACCGTCATCAGGGCTAGCGATGATCGCTACACATACTCATCAGGTAACGTGATCACCATGCCGTCCTTCCCCGATGTCGAGTTCCGCCACCTGGCGGCCCTGGTGGCCGTGGCCGACGAGGGCACCTTCGCCCGAGCGGCCGCCTCGCTGGGCTACACCCAATCGGCGGTGAGCCAGCAGATCGCCGCGCTCGAGAAGGTCGTCGGCCTCCCGGTGCTCGACCGCCCCAAGGGCCCGCGGCCCGCCGAGCTCACGCCCGCCGGCCGGGTGCTGCTCGCCCACGCCCGCGACCTGCTGGGTCGGATCGAAGCGGTGCGCACCGAGCTGGACCAGCTGCGCCGCGGCGTCACCGGCCGCCTGGTGATCGGCACGTTCCAGTCGGTGTCGGCCGAGATCCTGCCCCCGCTCGTCGGCCGGATGCGGACCCAGGTCCCCGACGTCGACATCGGCCTCTTCGAGACCGACGACCAGACCGCGCTGGTCGAGCGGGTCCTGGCCGACGAGCTCGACCTCGCCGTCGCGGTCGACGCCGACGACGACCGGCTCTCGTCGGAGGTGCTCGGCTACGACCCCTTCGTGGTGGTGGTCGCCGCCGACGACCCCGTGGGACCGGTGGCCACGCCGGACGACATCTCCGACCACCCCCTCATCGGCCAGCCCTCCACCAGCGTGTGCCAGCTCCTCATCGACAAGCGGCTCCTCGAGGCTGGCATCCGCACCGACTACGTCTTCCGCTCCCAGGACAACGGCGCGGTCCAGGGCATGGTGCGCTCGGGCATGGGTCGGGCGATCATGCCGTTGCTCGCCATCG
>CAYMOD010000436.1:0-1850 GCA_964391945.1 uncultured Rhodobacterales bacterium
CAGAATGCATGGGCCGAACTCTACGATCCCGCGCGGCGGCGCTGGGCCGCAACCGGTTCTTGGCTGCGCGAGAACCTCAATGCCGGCTCGCAGTACCGCGACTGGATCGCGCCGGCCGACCTGTCCGACCCGCGCGAACTCACACCGGGCAACGGTGCCGTGATCCGCCGTGGCCTGCGCCGCATCGCCGTCTACCGCGATGGTGCCGGCACCCTGCACGCGCACGATGCGCGCTGCACCCACATGGGCTGCGTGGTGCGCTGGAGCAGCGAGGAAAAGTCCTGGGACTGCCCTTGCCACGGCTCCCGCTTCGAAGCGGTAAGCGGCGCTGTCCTCAACGGACCGGCGAGCGAGCCGCTGTCGCCGTGCCGGCTGGATGACGAGGACGCGGCCGCGGTGGCGTCGCCGTGAGCGCAGCGGAACTGTCCGTATCGCCACGCGCGGGGCGGGTGGCCGCGAACAGGCCCACCGCGAACGCCGCGTATGCCGCGCACAGGCCGAATGCGCCCACCCGGTCCTCGAAGCCGGGACTCAGCCGGCGGGGCACCACGTGGTAGTCCACGACGTACGCCAGCGCGGCGATGCCCGCGGCACGCGCGAAGCGGCCACCGGCCCGCGCCCGGTGCGGTTGCAGGGCCTCGTAGCCCACGGCCCAGAACAGCGAACTGGCGTGGTGCACGGCATAGCCGACCAGGGTGAACTTCGGCGACAGGCCGCTGACGTGCCGCGCCTCGGGATACCAGACCCATTGACTGGTGGCGTTGGTGCCGGCGGAAGCGCTGCCGCAGCGGCGTCGGCTGCAGACGGAGACCGCGGCGGTGCTCAGCACGCTGGCCAGGCTGCCGGAGCGCAGCGCACGCGCGAACAGGGCGACGATGCCGCGCGCCGCGTGATGGTGCTGGGCGGCGGGATGATCGGCGCCGGCCTGTGCGATGCGCTGCTTTCGCGTGGTCATCGGGTCATCCTGGCAACACGAGGGGGGCGGGGCCGCGAGGGCGCGGAGGCGCTGGCGCTGGATTTCAACGCCCTGCCGGACGATGGGGTGCTGGTCGCCGCGATGCACCGTGTCGATGTCGTGGTCAATACGGTCGGAATCTTTCGGCAGACAGCACAGCAGGGCTTCGATGCAGTGCACGTGAAGGGGCCGCGGCGTGTGTTCGCGGCGGCGGCCAGGGCAGGGGTGGAGCGCGTGATCCAGCTGTCGGCGCTGGGCGCGGACGCGGGTTCGCCGCTGCCGTATTTCTCCAGCAAGGGCTGCGCCGAAGAAGAGCTGCGCGGCCTGGCGATCGAACATTCCATCGTCCGCCCGTCGCTGGTCTTCTCGCCGGGAGGCGCGAGTACGCGGTGGTTCGCGCAGCTGGCCGGCGCGCCGCTGCTGCCGCTTCCCGGCGGCGGCAACCAGTCGATCCAGCCGGTGCACCTGGAGGATCTGCTCGAGGCGCTGGTCCGCCTGGTCGAGGCGCCGCAGGTTCCGCGTACGCTGGATGCGGTTGGTCCGCATCCGCTTCTGCTGCGCGACTACCTTGGGCTGTTCCGCCAGGCGATCGGAGGGGCAGGCTGCACGATCGCCGTCCCCGGCGCCGTGGCAAGAAGCCTTGCCCGCGTCGCGGCCCTGGCGCCGCGCGTTCCGGTCGATCCCGATGCACTGGCGATGCTCGATGCCGGGAACACGTCCGATCCCGCACCCTTCGCCCGTTGGCTTGGTCGCGATCCGCGGCCCCCCCGTTCGTTCTTTACCGATGCGGTGGCGGCGGCGATGCGTGGCCCCGCGCTGCTGGGCTGGGCCGTGCCGCTGATGCGCTGGACGCTGGCCTTCATGTGGGTGGCGACCGGCATCATCTCGCTGTGGC
>CAYMOD010000437.1:0-1835 GCA_964391945.1 uncultured Rhodobacterales bacterium
GAGGCCGAGGCCCGCGCGCGCGACTGGCTGGCCGAGGCCCGCAGCGCGGATGCGCCGGCCGCCCGCGCGCGCGTGACCCATGGCGACGCGGTCGACTGCATCCTGCGCGAGGCGAAGGCCATCGGCGCCTCGGTGATCGTGATGGGCGAGCGCAGCCTCAGCCTCGACAGCGTCCTGCTCGGCTCGGCCGCGCGGGGGGTGTCGGAGAAGGCGGCGGGCGAGGTGGTCCTGGTGCCGACGCCGCCGCGGGGGTGAGGCAGGCGGTGCGTTCATAGAACGCACCCTACCCACGCTCGTAGCAACTGTCTTTCACGCCGTCTGTCTGACGTAGTCGCTCCCGTTCCGGCTCATCGCGTTGAGGATCGTCAGGAGCTTCCGGGCGCAGGCCACGATGGCGAGCTTCACGGGCTTTCCGGCGGCCAGCAGGCGCTCCCGGAACGCCTTGAGCGCCGGGTCGCGCCTGCTGGCGTTGAAGGCGGCGAGGTAGAGCGCGCGGCGGACCTCGGCGCGGCCGCCCCAGATGCGGCGCTTGCCTCGATGGAGGCCCGAGTCGCAGGCATGCGGCGCCAGGCCCGCGAGGGCGGCGAGGCGCCGGTGGTCGAGGTGGCCGAGTTCCGGCAGGCGGGCCAGCAGCACGGCGCTGAGCACCGGGCCGATGCCGGGGACCGAGCACAGGCGGCGGGCTTCCTCGGCGAGGGGCGGGGCGGCCTCGACGAGGCTGGCGATGCGGGCCTCGACCGCGGCGCGCCTGCGCCGCAACAGAGCGAGGTTCCCGGCGATGTCGCGCGCGATCCAGGGGTCGCGGGCGGTGCCGGCGCGGTTCTCCTCGGCCCGGATCATGGCGGCGAGGTCCTCGCGGCGGGCGACCAGCCCGGCCAGTTCCTCGCGCCTGGGATCGGCGGGCGGCGTGGGCGCCAGTTCCAGCGCCCGGCCCATCCGGGCCAGCATCGCCGCATCGACCCGGTCGGTCTTGGCGAGCTTGCCGGTCGAGCGGCGAACTCGCGCGCCTGGCGGGGATTGACGCGGGCATAGGCGGCGCCGGCCTTCGTCAGCACCTCGGTGAGCGGCCGCTCGTAGCCGCCCGAAGCCTCGAGCACGACGAGGCTGCCCTTGGCGGCCCTGGCGAAGCGGGCCAGCGCCCGAGGCGTCGTCTCGATCCGCTGGTGACGGGCTGTGGAGAGGGTGAAGACGTCGATCCAGCCTTTGGAAACATCGACGCCGATGACGTCCTGTGGCAAGGTCATGGGGCCTGTCCTTGATCTGCGGGATCGACCGTGGGGTGCGGTCCTCCCATGCAACTGTGCAGGTTCGAAGTCGGTCGGCAGGCGAGCCCCAGGCTACGGAACGGGCTCGAGGCCCAAGGGTGCGTAAGGGGTCTCGCCTGCCGATCACCATCCTCGCAGATCGGGAAGAGACAAGGGTGCGTGCTCTGCACGCACCGACTGTTTGTAAAGCGCATATCCGAGGTGCGTGGAAACCACGCACCCTACCGGTCGCCGCGCGAGGATCGGGCCGTGCCCCGATCCCGCTCAACCACATGACGGCGCGGACGGACGGAAAATTGCGGGGGGTTTTGTTCGGTCGTGCAGAGACATGTCCGCCTCAGAACGGCACGTCATCCGCCACGCCCTCCCCGGCCGCCTGCACATAGGCCGCCTTCACCGTCTTGAACCCGGCGTCGAACTTCACCGTCAGCGTGTCCTCGGCAATGCCGATGATCTCGCCGTCACCGAATTTCTGGTGGCTCACCCGGTCGCCGACCGAAAACCGCGCCGCGGGCTCGGCGTCGATCACCACCGGCTGGCGGTAGACCGGCTGCGCGTGGCTGCCCGCGC
>CAYMOD010000438.1:0-1833 GCA_964391945.1 uncultured Rhodobacterales bacterium
CCGCCACGATACGCCGCCCTCTCAACTCACATCACCCAAGTTCGACCATAGCTCCAGGCGATCCGTAGGCTGTTGCGTCCCTTCGGACTGCTGAAGGTGGTTGGCTTGGTCGGTGAGTTCCAGCATCCCCGTTAAGCGGCGGCAGGCAGTCTGAGTTGCTCAAGCCGCAGCGGCCGCAAATGATCCGGAGACTTCGGGTTGTCGGCGCTCCAACGATAGTCGCCGGTCAGGTTGATGTGGTCCCAGCCGAGCGGCCAGACATGGCGAAGGACATCTTCGGGCACGTCGGTCCTCGCGAGGCGCAATGTCTCGACGGCGCGGGCAAGATAGACCGTGTTCCAGAGGATGATCGCCGCGACGACGAGGTTGCAGCCGGCCGCGCGGTGCTGCTGGTTGTCGTGGGTGCGGTCGTGGAGCTGGCCGAGGCGGTTGAAGAAGACGGCGCGAGCGAGATTGTTGCGGGCTTCGCCCTTGTTCAGGCCCATCTGCACGCGGTGGCGGAGATCCGGCTGCAGCATCCACTCCAGCATGAAGATCGTGCGCTCGACGCGGCCGATCTCCGCCAGCGCCGCCGCAAGCCCGCCTTGGCGTGGCGTCGCGGCGAGCGTCGATACGGCATTGGCGGCTGTGACCCGGCCGGACCGGATCGAGGCCGCGAGCTGGACGATCTGCGGCCAGTGGGCCCGCAGCTGCGCGACGCGGACGTGCCGGGCGACCATCGGCGCCAGCGTCGGCGCGGCGGGAGAGGTCTCGAAGACATAGAGTCGCTTCTCGGGGAGATCGCGGATGCGCGGCGCGAACCGGAAGCCGAGCAGGGCGCACAGCGCGAAGACGTGGTCGGTGAAGCCGCCGGTGTCGGTGTGGTGCTCACGGATGGGCGCGCGGCCGCGGTGCTGGAGGAGGCCGTCAAGCACATGCGGCGCCTCGGGCGCGGAGGCGGCGATAGCGCGCGTCGCGTAGGGCGCGAACTGATCGGTCACGTGGGTGTAGAACTTCAAGCCCGGCTCGACGCCGTATCTCGGATTCGTCGTAGAGATCGAGCGCGCCCGACCCGCCGCGGAAAAGTGCTGCCCGTCGGAAGACGAGGTCGCGCCCTCGCCCCAGAGCGCCGCGATCGGCGCGCGCTCCTGGGCCTCCACGAGCGTGCGGGTCGCCAGCGCGTAGGCGTCCTCGCGGATGTGCCAGTCAACGAGCCGGGCGAGCCGCCAGTACGAGGCCCCCTCGCAGGCTTCCGCCATGCGGGTCAGCCCGAGGTTCAGCCCGTCGGCGATGATCGCCGCATAGAGCGCGCGCCGATCGGGCGGCGGCTGGCCTGTACGGAGGTGGCCGAAGCAGTCGCTCATGGCGGTCCAAGCGTCGACTTCCTCGAGCAGATCCGTGATCCGCACCCTCGGGAGCAGGCCATAGAGCCGTCGAGCGAGGTCGCGCGCGTCGTCGGGTGTCGCGTTCTTCAGCGGCGTCACCGACAGTCGACCATCGCGGATCGCCGCATCGGGCAGCCCGTCGGCGGCCGCGCGCCGCTCGGCCTCGGACAGCAGCGCGTCGAGCCGTTCGCGGCGCTCGGCGATCCAGCTGTCCGGATCGAGGCGGAGGAGGTCAGCGGCGGGCCCGGCGGCGCTGGCGCCGGCGTTTCCCGTCGATGCTAGCAGCCGCTCCTCGAAGCTGCGGTACTTCGACGAGCCTTCGACCCAGACGTCGCCCGCTCGAAGCGCGTCGCGGAGTCTGGCGAAGACGCAGAGCTCGTACAGCTTCCTGTTGAACTGCCCCGACGCTCTGATCAGCCGCCGCCACCGCGGCGTGACGAAGTCCATCGGCGCGTCGGCGCCGGCCGCG
>CAYMOD010000439.1:0-1829 GCA_964391945.1 uncultured Rhodobacterales bacterium
CGAGCTTCGACGTCGCCATCGACTCGCGGCGCGTGCAGAGCCGCAACGTGATCGCCCGGCTGCCCGGCGGCGCGCGGGCCGACGAGGTGGTGATCTACACCGCGCACTGGGACCACCTGGGCGTGGACAGCACCCTCCAGGGCGACCAGATCTACAACGGCGCGCTCGACAACGCGACCGGCACCGCCGGGCTGCTGGAGGTGGCGAAGGCCTTCCGCGCCCTCCCCGAGCCGCCGGCGCGGTCGATCGTCTTCCTGGCGGTGACGGCGGAGGAGAAGGGGCTGGTGGGCGCCAAGTACTACGCCCAGCACCCGCTCTACCCGCTCACGCGCACGGCCGCCAACATCAACATGGACGGCATGAACCAGTGGGGCCGTACGCGCGACGTCGTCATCATCGGGATGGGCAACACGACGCTCGAGGACGTGCTCGCGCAGGAGGCCGCTGCCGTGGGCCGCGAGGTCCGGCCCGACCCGGAGCCGGAGAAGGGGTTCTTCTACCGCTCGGACCACTTCGAATTCGCGAAGCAGGGCGTGCCCGCGCTGTACATCGACTCGGGCACCGACTTCATCGGCAAGCCGGCGGGCTACGGCGAGCAGAAGCGCGCGGAGTACACGGCCAACGACTACCACAAGCCGTCCGACGAGATCAAGCCGGACTGGGATCTGAGCGGCGCCGTCGACGACGTGCGCCTCCTCTTCCGCGTCGGCTACGATGTGGCGCAGGCGGAGCGCTGGCCGGAGTGGAGGCCGGGCACGGAGTTCCGCGCGACGCGCGAGGAGATGCTGCGCGGGAAGTAGTCAGAAGACAGGAGTCAGAAGTCAGGAGAGCTGCAAGGTGCACAGGGCCGGCGTCCGCGACTGGATGCCGGCCCTGTGCTCATTCTGACTCCTGACTTCTGGCTTCTGACTCCTGCAGTAACCGCCTCCGCACCCGGTCGAGCGCGAGCTGCGCGGTGAACGTCTTGATCCACTCGCGGCTGCGCTCGCCGAGCTCGTAGCGGTGCGACCAGGCGCCGCCCTCCCACGCGAGCGCGACGCAGACGGTGCCGACCGGCTTCTCCGCCGTGCCGCCGCCGGGGCCGGCGACGCCGGTGGTGGCGAGCGCGAGGTCGCTGCCGGTGAGCCGCCGCGCGCCGGCGGCCATCTCTTCGGCGGTCCGGGTGCTGACGGCGCCGTGCGCGGCGAGCGTCTCGGCGCGCACACCGAGCAGCCGCTGCTTGGCGTCGTTCGAGTAGGTGACGGTGCCGAGCAGGAAGTACTCCGAGCTGCCGGGGACGTCGGTGATGCGGTCGCCGATCCGCCCGCCGGTGCACGACTCGGCGACGGCGAGCGTGAGGCCGCGCTCGCGGAGCAGCCGGCCGACCGTCTCCTCCATCCCCTCGTCGCCGGTGTCCTGGAGGTGCGCGCCGAGTCGCTCGCGCACGCGCACCTCGATCGTGTCGAGGCGCGCTTCGAGGTCGTCGCCCGGCGCGCCGCTGACGGTGACGCGCGCCTGCAGCTTCGGGAAGGCGGCGCGGAAGGCGAGCCGTGCTTCGTCGGGTGCGACGACGCCGGCGAGCAGCTCGTCGAGCTGCGCCTCGCCGAGCCCGAAGGTGCTGAAGGTGCGCGACGCGAAGCGCCGCCCCGGCCGCCGCGCGGTGAGCCACGGCAGCACCGTCGCCTCGGCGATGCGCCGCATCTCGTGCGGCACGCCGGGCAGGACGATGACGTGGCGCGTACGACCGCCGCGCTCGACCGGGGTGATCGAGCCGGGCGCGGTGCCCCACAGGTTCGGGATCACCTCGCACCCCGCCGGCAGCATCGCCTGACGGCGGTTGTTCGGCGTCA
>CAYMOD010000440.1:0-1826 GCA_964391945.1 uncultured Rhodobacterales bacterium
ACCCCACCATCATGCTGACCGGCCCCATCCCCGCGACCGAGAAGGCGCTGGCGGCGGCGGGCATGAGGATCGGCGATCTCGACGTGATCGAGGTGAACGAGGCCTTCTCCGCCGTCGTCCTCCGCTTCCTCCAGGCCTTCGGCGCCGACCCCGCGCGCGTCAACCCGAACGGCGGCGCCATCGCCATGGGCCATCCGCTTGGCGCGACCGGCGCGATGATCCTCGGCACCGCCCTCGACGAACTCGAACGCAGCGGGGGAACCACCGGGCTCGCCACCCTCTGCGTCGCCTCCGGCATGGGCGCGGCGACCATCATCGAACGCGTGTGAGGGATGAAATGACCGTCTTCCACTACGACCTCGACGCGGATGGCGTCGCCACCATCACGTGGGATCAGCCCGACCGCTCGATGAACGTGCTCGACGACGCCGGCATCAGGGAACTCGATGCCTGTATCGACCGCGCCCTCGGCGACGCCTCCTGCCGCGGCATCGTCATCACCAGCGCCAAGCCCGATTTCGCCGGCGGCATGGACCTCGCCGTCCTCGCCCGGATGAAGGAGGGGGCCGGGAGCGACCCCGCCCGCGGCCTCTTCGACGGGCTGATGGCGATGCACCGGCTGCTGCGGAAGATCGAGCGCGCCGGGATGGACGACAGGAACCGGGGCGGCAAACCCGTCGCCTGGGCGGCCCCCGGCCTCTCCGCCGGGATCGGCACCGAGATCGGCCTTGCCTGCCACCGCCGCTTCGCCGCCGATGCGCCCCGCACGAAGATCGGCCTCCCCGAGATCCTCGTCGGCCTCTTTCCCGGCGCGGGCGGCACCACCCGCGTCACCCGGATGCTCGGCGTGATGGCTGCCGCGCCGATCCTGCTCGAGGGCAAGATGATGCCGGCGCGGAGCGCGAAATCCTCCGGCCTGATCGACGAGGTCACCACCCCGGACGAACTCCTCGCGAAAGCCAAGGCCTGGATCCTCGCCGCAACCGACGCCGACATCGTCAAGCCCTGGGACCAGAAGGGCTACAAGTTTCCCGGTGGCGCGCCCTATCATCCTGCGGGCTTCATGACCTTCGTCGGCGCCTCGGCCATGGTGCTCGGCAGGACGCAAGGCGTCTACCCGGCCGCGAAGGCGATGCTCTCGGCGATCTACGAGGGCGCGCAGGTGCCCTTCGATACCGCGCTCAGGATCGAGGCCCGCTGGTTCACCTCCGTCCTCCTCGACCCGTCGTCCGCGGCGATGATCCGCTCGCTCTTCCTCAACAAACAGGCGCTCGAAAAGGGCGCGACCCGCCCCGCCGCGCCCGACCAGACGGTGAGGAAACTCGGCGTGCTCGGCGCCGGGATGATGGGCGCCGGCATCGCCCAGGTCGCGGCCAGCGCCGGGATCGAGGTCGTGCTCATCGACCGCGATCAGGAGGCGGCCGACCGCGGCAGGGCGGCGGCCGAGGGGGTCCTTGCCGAGAGCGTGAAGCGCCGGAAGCTTACCGACGAGAAGAAGGCGGAAACCCTCGCCCGCATCACCGCGACACCAGACTACGCCGCCCTCGCCGGCTGCGACCTCGTGATCGAGGCGGTGTTCGAGGACCCCGCGATCAAGGCCGAGGCCACACGCCGCGCCGAGGCCCATCTCCCCGAAGACGCGATCTTTGCCACCAACACCTCGACCCTGCCGATCAGTGACCTCGCGCACGTCGCGCGGAACCCGGAGCAGTTCATCGGCATCCACTTCTTCTCGCCGGTGCACCGGATGCGCCTTGTCGAGGTCATCCGTGGCCGCGGGACCTCCGATCGCGCGGTGGCAAAGGCGCTCGATTTCGTCCGTCAGA
>CAYMOD010000441.1:0-1826 GCA_964391945.1 uncultured Rhodobacterales bacterium
TGCGACGGCGAAGCACTCGTATAAGGAAGCGAACCTGAGGCGGCGGCGTCAGCCACATGTTGGGACTGACACCTCCGACATCGAGCGACTCGGCAGGAGAGTGCGGGGGACGGAGTACTTGGCTCTAGCCTGTGGCTGTGAGTTCTACCCGTCCCTCGTATTTCGCGCGGATCCAGGTGCCGACACGCGAGTTCGTAGCGGCTGCCTTGGCGTACGGGCGCCGGTCAGGCGCAACCCAGCGGTTTTTTCCGGCCGTGGTGGACGAGGACGAGCTGAACCGGCGCTACGTGGCGTTGCGGTCGGAAATTCTGCACCTCGCAACCAGTGACGAGGAGGCTCGCGCTCGGCTGCTGGACCTTGAGGATGACACGCAGGCGGTCGGGCACAGTGCGTGGGTGCCGATCGCGCTGGCCACGCGAGCGGATGAGTCGGAACGCGCGATACAGCTTGCCCGTGAGGTATGGGAGGGCCTTGGTGTCCATCAGCACGACGCCGCGCTGCTGGAGCGCCCGCACACCTATTGGGGCTTCCTCGAGGGTCGAGTGTGGATCATGACGACTCTCTTCAGCCTCGTCATGGCAGTCATCGCAGCGTCGGAATCTTGGCTAGGACTGACCTGGGTGTGGATCGTCATCCTCATCGCGTGGCTGGGTTTGCTGCTCGCTCTCTTCGTGCTGCGGAGATCCGCATTGACCAGAACGCCACGAGCCGAGCTCCCGCATCTCTAGTGGGAGGCGCTGGGCGACGCACGAACGAGCCGCACGAGTGGCGGCATGCGTACACCCCGCAGACGGTTGAGGCGCAGCCGGCGGCCGTACTGAGAGGATCGCGTCATGCCTTGGAAACCGCCGCCCGGAGACGCCGGTGATGCGCGCCTTGACCCATTCCGTGATCGCGCGGGACTTGTGCTTGAAGATGGCGGCGCGGAGTTCGCACGTCTCTATCTAGAGGCGGAGACGTACTTCGAGCAGGTGAAGGGCCACCTGTGGTGGCGCACTTGGTCAGCGCCCTATGAGGCCGTTCACGGCTACATGTTGTTGGCTGACGGCCAGTTCACAGACTGGGTCTCAGACCGGGCGGAACTAGAGAAGGACACTGCCGATTGGCTCGGCGGGTGCTTTCAGTACGTAGGGGTCAAGTACCACGTCGTATGGCTGAGCATGGAGGAGTCCCGACGCGTACGGGACGAGATCCTCGAAGACGACCCTCCATGAGACTGAATGGAACCCAACGCGCAGCGGCACGAGCGGACGCTACGTCCTTCGTGCCATAAGCCTATGGGTTCAAGTCGTCGGGGTAGTAAGCCGTGCCGCCGTGCCTGCCCAGGGTCCACTCGTTGCCGTGAACGGTGATCCGCAGAGTTGATCTTGTCATGAAGATCCCCCGTTTTTCCTCGACATGGCCTCCGCCGGATAGGTATGCCTCAGCGACCAAAGCCAACTGGCGCAAGATGGCTTCCATGTACTGGGGGTCGTCGTATTCGAAGAGGCACGCCCAGCCAGCGATGTCAACGACGTAGAGCTCGAAGGCTCCAGTGTGCGACGCGGTGATCCCGACGACTCGTCGACCCGTGGGAAGCGTTCGCCTCAAGGTCACTTGAACGACCCCTCGGGTGGCGACGTCGTCGCGCCACTCTGCCTCGCCGTTCTCGGCGAAGACGTCATCCACGACATGTCGAAGCATGCCAACAAGGTCCGCCGCCACTGCCGAATGGTCTCACGCTGCTCCACAGTGAGGGCGGCAGGACAGGATGTCCTAGCACACCCAAGCCGTAACCCTGCTCGCCTCGTGTCGGTCAGGCGCTCATCCACTCCATGGAAGGCGCC
>CAYMOD010000442.1:0-1824 GCA_964391945.1 uncultured Rhodobacterales bacterium
CCGGTTCGCCCGGGCCATGGCATTCCACCGACACCTGGAGGAACGGCGGACCTTACGAACGATGAATGAACAGTGATCGGTGTGGCGGAAAATTACCGATCAAATTACTCTTCATTCCGGTGGTTATGGCACCGTTCCAAATGACCGAAGCGATCGATCTGAGCTGGGATCTTGCGTGAGCGATCGTACTGGAAAGCCCGGAGCGTCCGTCTCCTTGCTTCGCCGAAGGCTTCGCGAAGGCGCAGTCGGCGCGAGGACTTGCAAGGGAGAGCGCGACCCTCGGATCCGATCGGCATTTGCGATCGGATCCGAGGGGCACGCCCAAAACCTTACTATTCTTCGATCAAGGCAGTTGTTCCATGCGCACAGCCGTGGCCACGCTGCCGCCGATGTTGTAGAGAATGGGATCGCGATCGTTGGCGGAGCCTGCATATTTCACGCGGCCGTCGAGGTTCACATCCTCCCATTGGTAGACCATGTTCAGCACATTGGTGGGTATGGTGCCGCCGATCGCGACAAGGATGGGATCGCGATCATTATCAGTGCCCACGTATTTCAGGTCTTCATCGTCAACCACGTTGCCGGCCCAGAGCATGCGTTTCCCATCGCGCAGTTTCTGAGCATCGAGCGCAAGGGCAGGCGTGGTGCCGTAGTTGGCCGTGGCCACATCGCTGAGGTCGATCACGGTTGCGGTGTTGCCCAACGCGATCGGCGCTGCGGACATTACGCCGAGGTGGTTGCGGTGGCGAACTGCCACATGGTAGCTGCCCGGTGCCTGGTCATTGAAACGCACGCCGCTTGTGCCATCGAGGTCCACCACATCGCCATCGCGTTGCAACAATGCGGCTCGGCTGGCTACGATCATCGTTGGATCGGAGTCGTCGCGCAATTCGATCAGCACCCAATCCACGATCGCGTCGGTACCGAGATCGCCGAGAATTCCGCTTGTGATGGTTTCCGTGCCGGTGTGGCTGAACGGTGCATTCGCGAAGGGATGTGACAGCGGAACGAGCGCGTTCGATCGAAGGTTGTCCTTCATGAGCCCGCTGATCGGATCGTACGGACCATCGAGCAGCATGATCACGGCGACATCCACGTAGTTCGCGGTGCCAGTGCAAACGCAATCGTTGCCGATCACATCGTTGAAGGTGAGCGGATCGCCATCGTCGCAGGGCGTTCCGGGCTCCGGTCCGGTGCACAGATCGAATTCGTCGCAAACGCCGTCATTGTCGGCATCGAGGATGTCGACTTCGATCATGAAACTGCACGTGGCGGTGTTGCCTTCGATGTCCTCGGCGGTGTAGATGATCTCCGTGTTCCCGATCGGGAATTGATCGCCTGAGCTCCACGCCGGATCGGAAATGGTGACCGTTCCGCCGCAGTTGTCCGTTGCAGTTGGCGCAGTCCAGAACACGGTGCCTGTGGTACAATCACCGGGATCGTTCACCACGCTAATGTCCGACGGGCAATCGCTGAATATCGGCGCGGTCACATCGTCCACGATCACGGTCTGTTGTTGGGTGGAAACGTTGCCATTGCCATCATCGTAGGTCCAGGTGATCACGAAGGTTCCTTGATCGGAATAGCTGATCGGATCGCTTGTCGTTCCGGTGATCGTTCCTTCGCAGTTGTCCGTAGCGGTTGGCGCGGTGACAGTGACCGAGCACTCGCCGGTCGCATCGGGCAGAACGGCGATGTCTGCAACTGGCGCGGTCACATCATCCACGATCACGGTCTGCTGTTGCTGGCTGGTGTTGCCATTGCCATCGTCGTAGCTCCAGGTGATCACGAAGGTTCCTTGGTCGCTGTAGCTGATCGGATCGG
>CAYMOD010000443.1:0-1822 GCA_964391945.1 uncultured Rhodobacterales bacterium
TGAGCCCGTCGAACTCGGCATAATGCGCTTCGAGCGAGGTGACGATCTTCAGCGCCTGCGCGTTGTGGTCGAACCCGCCATAGGACGCGGTCAGCGCCTGGAGCGCCTCCTCGCCGGTATGGCCGAAGGGCGGATGGCCGAGGTCGTGGGCGAGCGCCACCGCTTCGGCGAGTTCCTCGTTCAGCCCCAGCGTGCGGGCAAGGGTGCGGGCGACCTGGGCCACCTCGATCGAGTGGGTGAGCCGGGTGCGGTAATAATCGCCCTCGTGCTCGACGAAGACCTGGGTCTTGTGTTTGAGGCGGCGGAAGGCGGCGGAATGGATGATCCGGTCGCGGTCGCGCTGGTAGGCCGAGCGATGCGCCGAGCCCTCCTCCGGGTAGAGGCGGCCGCGGGAGCGGGCGGGATCGGTCGCGTAGGGCGCGGGCATGAAGCTTCCCTTGTCCTGCGGGGGCAGAGAGCCTAGTTGTTGAGCGGTTCAGTAATCCATTCGGGACGCGTTGATAAGATGCTTGCCCTGCCACCGAAAGTCACCGACCGCGCCTATCAGCGCCTCGCTGAGATCAACGCGGGCCGCACGCCGCAATGCCTGCGGGTTGCCGTCGACGGCGGCGGCTGCTCGGGATTCCAGTACGATATCCGGCTCGAGGATGCGCCGGAAGCGGACGATCTCGTGCTCGAGAAGGACGGGCAGCGGGTGCTGATCGACCCGGTGTCCATGCCCTTCCTGCAGGACGCGGTCATCGATTTCACCGACGAGTTGATCGGGGCGCGTTTCGCGGTCGAGAATCCGAACGCGACGACGAGCTGCGGCTGCGGGACGAGCTTTTCGATCTGATCGACCGGCCTCTTCCGCGGGAGTGGCTTGCCCGGCGGGGGCCGCGCGGGTAAGCCACCAGCATGAAGATCGCGACGTTCAACATCAACGGCATCCGGGCGCGGCTGCCGCAGCTTCTCGACTGGCTCCGGGCGGCGGAACCCGATGTAGTGGCGCTGCAGGAGACGAAATGCGTCGATGACGGGTTTCCCCGGCTCGAGATCGAGGAACTCGGCTACAATGTCGTCACCCATGGGCAGAAGGGGTTCAACGGCGTCGCGCTGCTGTCGAAACTGCCGCTCGAGGATGTGAGCCGGGGTCTGCCCGGCGACGACGAGGATCCGCAGGCGCGCTGGATCGAGGCGACGGTGGTCGGGAGAAGCGCGGTGCGGATCTGCGGGCTTTACCTCCCGAACGGCAACCCGGCGCCGGGGCCGAAATACGACTACAAGCTCGGCTGGATGGAGCGGCTGAGGGACCGCGCCGCCGCCCTCGTCGAGGCGGAGGAGACGGCGGTGATCGCGGGGGACTACAACGTGATCCCGCAGGCCGAGGATTGCCGCAACCCGGAAGTCTGGCTCACCGATGCGCTCTACCTGCCGCAGACGCGGGCGGCGTGGCGGCGGGTGGTCAACCTCGGGCTGACGGACGCGCTGAGGATCTACGAGGCCGGGCCCGAGGTCTACACCTTCTGGGACTATCAGGCCGGCGCCTGGCAGAAGAACAACGGCATCCGGATCGACCATCTCCTGCTGACGCCGCAGGCGGCGGATCTCGTCACCGACGCGCGGGTGGACCGCCATGTGCGCGGCTGGGAGAAGCCGTCCGATCACGTCCCGGTCTGGGTGGAACTCGACGCCTGAAGTGATTTCGAAACAGGTGGGCCCAGCTGCTGACTCGGAAATCGCAGCCAGTCAGCAAGATGGAGCGCCCGGTTCGATGCAGTCGGATCAAAAAGCGCTTCGGAGTGTTTTCCGCGAAATGGATACCGCTTTCGCGGTTCGGAAA
>CAYMOD010000444.1:0-1813 GCA_964391945.1 uncultured Rhodobacterales bacterium
GATCACGTGCGCGAGAAGGACGGGCTCTGGGCGGTCCTGCTCTGGCTCAACATCCTCGCCGCGCGCCGCCAGTCCGTGCGCGAGATCGTCGAGGACCACTGGCGGAGCTTCGGCCGCGACTACTACACCCGCCATGACTACGAGGCGCTGGAGACCGCTCCCGCCACCGCGCTGATCGACGACCTGCGTGCCCGCCTTCCCGATCTTGCAGGCAGCGAAGCCGCCGGCCTCGTCGTCGAACGCGCCGACGATTTCGCCTATCACGATCCGGTCGACTCCTCGACGAGCGAGCGGCAGGGCATCCGCCTCTACTTCGCCGGCGGCGCCCGCGCCGTCTTCCGCCTCTCGGGCACCGGCACCGCGGGTGCGACGCTGCGGGTCTATCTCGAACGCTTCGCGCCCGGCCCGGATGGGCTCGAGAGCGACCCGCAGGCGGCGCTTGCCGACGTGATCGCCGCCGCCGACGCCATCGCCGGCATCCGCGAACGCACCGGTCGCGTGGCCCCCGACGTCATCACCTGACACCGGAACTCCCGTGGCTCCCTCCCCGGCCGCGCCCGGCCCATCGTCAACACTCTGGTAACCTTTTGTCCGCCTTCATCATTGATGTCATGAACGGGTCTTCACGCGCGGGCGATAACGACCCACGCCCATGCCCCACTCCCGATGCACCGGAACTCGGGGCGACGCCAACATCCGGCGGCGTCCGTTTCACCGCGTGGTCCGAACACGCGACCCGGCTCTGGGTCTGCCTCTTCGATGCTGAAACCGGGCGCGAGACCGACCGCCTCCCGATGCAGCGTTCGGGCAGTTTCCACTCAGTCGAGGTCGCGGGGATCGCCCCCGGCGCCCGCTACGGCTTCCGCGCCGACGGGCCGTGGGAACCGCAGCTCGGCCACTGGTTCGACCCCTGCAAGCTCCTCGCCGATCCCTATGCCCTCGCCCTCGACGGGCCGTTCCGCCACCACCCGCGCCTCGGCGAACACCGCGCCGATACCGCCCGCCTCGTCCCGAAATCCGTCGTCACCGCCCTCCCCGATCCGGTGCCGCACGCTCCGCCCCGCTTCCGCGAGGGCGGCCTCGTCTACGAGCTTCAGGTCCGCGCCTTCACCCGGCTTCACCCGGCGATCCCCGAGGCACAGCGCGGCACCATCGCCGCTCTCGCCCATCCGGCGATCATCGGTCACCTCCACAAGCTCCGCGTCTCGGCGATCGAGCTCATGCCGATCACCGCCTGGATCGACGAGCGCCATCTGCCGCCGCTCGGCCTCGCCAATGCGTGGGGCTATAATCCGGTGGCCTACATGGCCCCCGATCCGCGGATCTGCCCGGGCGGCCTCCCCGAACTCCGCACCACCGTTGCCGCCCTCCACGACGCCGGCATCGGCGTCCTCCTCGATGTCGTCTTCAACCATACCGGCGAAAGCGACGCTCACGGCACCACCCTCAGCTTGCGCGGCCTCGACAACGCGAGCTACTTCCGCCACGACGACGAGGGACGGCTCATCAACGACACCGGCTGCGGCAACACGCTTGCCTGTGAGCATCCTGCCGTGCGCCGCCTCGTCCTCGATACGATGCGGCACTTCGTGACCCATGCCGGGATCGACGGGTTCCGCTTCGACCTCGCGCCGATCATGGGCCGGATGCCGCGCCGGGGCTTCACCCCCGACGCGCCGCTGCTGAGGGAGATGCTCGCCGACCCGGTGCTCGGCGACCGCGTGCTGATCGCCGAGCCCTGGGACCTCGGTCCCGGCGGCTACAACCTCGGCCGTTTCCCCGCGCCCTTCCTCGAATGGAACGACCGCTACCG
>CAYMOD010000445.1:0-1811 GCA_964391945.1 uncultured Rhodobacterales bacterium
ACAGCACCACCCGCCATCCCCGCCTCGGCCAGGTCGAGCCGCTCGGCGAGATCGGCACCGATCCCGGCCGTTGGGCGAGCTATACCGAGTCCTTCTCCGCCGCGCAGAACCTGCTCTACGCGGGCTATTCCTGGCGGTTCCAGCGTTTCCGCAAGACCGCCGGCTATGCGAACCAGCCCCTCGACGGCATCTGGGCGCGCTCGCCCTATCTGCACAACGGCTCGGTGCCGACGCTCCGCGATCTCATGGAACCGAGTTCCCGACGCCCCGCCATCTGGTATCGCGGCAGTAACGAGCTCGACCTCGAGCGGGTCGGCTACCGTTCGGACAAGGACGCCCCGGGCGGGCCGCTCTTCCGCTACGACACCAGCCGCCCCGGCAACGCCAACACCGGCCACGAAGGCCCCCGCTACGGCACCGATCTGCCGGCGCGCGCCAAGGATGCCATCGTCGAGTACATGAAGACGCTATGAGCCGGCCCCAATCCCTCAGTCTCTGGAAGGCCCGACATGCGATCATCGTCTGGATCGGCATCCTCCTGAATTTTGCCTTCGTGGCGCCGCTCATCTTCTGCCCGGAGTGGATCCTCGCGCTCTTCCATATTCCCTCGCCGGACCAGCTCATCTGGACGCGGTTCGCAGGCCTGCTGCTCGGGATTCTCTCGGCCTTCTATATCCCCGCGACGCTCGATATCGACCGCTACCGCGTCTTCGCCTGGCTGGCTGTATTTCCCTCGCGCACCTTCGGCGCCGTCTTCTTCCTCGCGGTCTTCGTCTTCGGCCAGCCGCCGGGCTTCCTCGCCGGCGTGCTGCTCGACGGCACGATCGGCATCGTCACGCTCTGGTGCCTGATCCGGATCGTCGGTCTCGAGCAGGACATCGTGAAGGGACGGAGGTAGGGATGCGCTTCTGGAAGATCCTGGGCTGGGGGCTGGCCGTGCTGGTCACGCTGGCCGTGGCGGCCTTCCTGCTGCTGTTCCGTCCGGCTGCACAGCCCACGACCAACGACCTCGCCCGGCTCTTCAACCACGGCTCGATCGGCAATGAGGAGACACAAGGCCTGCCCTTCTGGATCTGGCGGGTCCTGCCGCAGATCTTTCCCGAGCATCTACCGAACAACCAGGACGGCTATGCGAGTTTCGGCGCCTTCTGGAACCCCGGTGAACCGGTGCCCGTCGGCTTTTCGGTCAGGACACTTGACGTCATCCCGCGGGTCGCACCAAACTGCGCCTTCTGCCATCAGGGCAGCTACCGGCTTGCTGCCGAGGACCCGCCCAGACTGGTCTTCGCCGGTGCCGGTACCCGCGTTGATCCGCAGGCTTACATCCGCTTCCTGATCGCCGCGGGCGCCGATCCGCGGTTCAGCGCCGCGACGATCATGGCCGAGATCAACGCCATCGCCGACCTGCCGCTCTGGGAGCGGGCGCTCTACCGCTTCCTGCTGATCCCTGCGACGCGGGCGGCGCTGAAGGAGCAAGGGACCCGCTTCGCCTGGATGGACAGCCGGCCCGACTGGGGACCGGGGCGGATCGACCCGTTCAACCCGGTGAAATTCGAGAATCTCGCGCTCCCCGATGATGGCACCATCGGCAATTCCGACATGATGCCGCTCTGGTCGATGAACCGGCTCGCGCCGACCGGCACGCGCCGCTTCTCGCTGCACTGGGACGGGCTGCTCACCGACCTGCACGAGACGGTGGTCGCCGGCGCGATCGGGGACGGCATGACCTGGAAATCCTATCCGCGCACCGATGCGACGCTGCGGCGGATGATGGATTTCATCCGCGTTCAGGGTCCGCCGCCTTCACCCTT
>CAYMOD010000446.1:0-1801 GCA_964391945.1 uncultured Rhodobacterales bacterium
GCGCCGACTGGCGCGAAGCCTGGGCGCTGTTTCCGGGCGATGTCGCCTACGTCTGGCACGGCGCGGTGCACGCCGCCGTCGTCGCCGAGAGCCTCGAAGCGACCGGCTTCGCCATCCGCAGCCAGATCGTCTGGGCCAAGGAGCGGCTGGTGCTGAGCCGTGGGGACTACCACTGGCAGCACGAGCCCTGCTGGTACGCGGTCCGCAAGGGGGCACGCGGCGCCTGGGCGGGCGACCGCAAGCAGACGACGCTCTGGCAGATCGCCAACAGGGATCAGGACGCCGAGACCGTCCATGGTACACAAAAGCCGGTCGAATGCATGCGCCGGCCGATGCTGAACAACTCGAGCCCGGGCCAGGCGGTCTACGAGCCGTTCTCCGGGTCGGGCACCACGATCATCGCCGCCGAGATGACCGGGCGCAGCTGTCATGCGATCGAGCTCTCCCCGGCCTACATCGATGTCGCGGTAACCCGCTGGCAGAACTTCACCGGCAAAGCCGCCACACTGGAGGGAACGGGCGCGCCCTTCGCCGCGGTCTCGGCCGCACGACAATCGGCGGCGCCAGGGCCGATGGACACCTAGAAAAGGGACGGCAGGTGTCCACCGCCCGGCGATCGGGATCACCAGGCAAGGATGCCCGCGACGCCTGGACTGAGGGAGGCGAGAATGAGCAGCCGTTTCCACAAACCCACCGGCGAGACCCGCCGCATGGTCGAGCAGCATGCGGCGGTCGGCACGCCGCATCGGCAGATCGCCAAGCTGCTTGGGGTCTCGCTCAACACGATGAAGCGGCATTATCGTGAGGAACTCGACCTCGGCCTTGCCCGGGCCAATGCGGTGGTCGCCTCAACCCTGTTCTCGGCGGCGCGGCGGGGGAATATCACCGCCTGCATTTTCTGGATGAAGACCCGTGGCGGTTGGCGCGAGACCGCGAAGGTCGAGCATGCCGGCACGCCCGGGCAGCCGATCGAGCTGCGGCCGCTTGATCCCTCGCGCCTCTCCAACCAGACGCTGACCGAACTTCTGGAGGCTCGCGACCATGCGCCTGAGCGCCGCTGACTGGCTGGCGATCGAGCGCGAGTATTGCACGCGCGGCCTCGCCAACTTCATCCGCCGCGCCTGGCCGGTGGTCGAGCCGGGTGTCGCTTATGTGCACGGCTGGCATATCGACGCCATTGCCGAGCATCTCGAGGCGGTCACCGCCGGCCAGATCAACCGGCTGCTGATCAACGTTCCGCCCGGCACCATGAAGTCGCTCGCCGTTGGCGTGCTCTGGCCGGCCTGGGAATGGGGTCCACGCGCCCTGCCCCACCACCGCTTCGTCGGCGCCGCCCACGCCCAGGACCTCGCCGTCCGCGACAACATGCGCATGCGCCGGCTGGTCAAGTCGGAATGGTACCAGAGCCTGTGGCCGCTGCCGCTCGCCGCCGACCAGGACGCGAAGCTCAAGTTCGAGAACGCTGCTACCGGCTTCCGGGCGGCGGTGGCGGCGACGGCGATGACCGGCCATCGCGGCGACCGCGTCCTCTATGACGACCCCCATTCTGTCGAGGGCGCCTTCTCCGACACCCAGCGCAACGCGGTGCTGCGCGTCTTCGCCGAGACCGTGACGACCCGCCTGAACCTGCCCGAGCAATCCGCCATCGTCGTGGTGATGCAGCGCCTGCACGAACAGGATCTCTCCGGCGCCATCCTCGTGCGCGAACTCGGCTACGAGCATCTGATGCTGCCGATGGAAATGGAATTCGAGCCGGAGCGGGCGTGCCGTACCGGCATCGGCTTCACTGATCCTCGCCGCG
>CAYMOD010000447.1:0-1796 GCA_964391945.1 uncultured Rhodobacterales bacterium
GCCGGTCGCGGTCTCGTTATGGGTGACGAAGACCGCCTTGATCCTGCCGCGGGTGTCGTCCTGGAGCCGGCGGGCGAATTCCGCCACCGGCGTGCCCGCGCCCCAGGCGACATCGATCACCTCGACATCGAGGCCGAGGCGTTCGGCCATCTCGACCCAGAGGGTGGAGAACTGGCCGAAACGCGCCATCAGCACCTTGTCGCCCGGCGAGAGCGTGTTGGTGATCGCCGCTTCCCAGGCGCCGGTGCCCGAGCCCGGGAACATCAGGACACGGCCGGTCTCGGTCCTGAAGACCTTCTTCAGATCGGCGAACAGGCCGAACGTCAGGTCGCCGAAATCCGGCGCGCGCATGTCCTGCATCGGCACGTTCATCGACTGGCGCACGTCTTCCGGAACATTGGTCGGTCCCGGGACGAAGAGATGGGTGATGCCGTTCCTGACGATCCGGGGCTTCGATTCGACGGGGCGGAAAGTGGTGGTGCCGGTCATGTGCGGGCCTCCTCGGATGAGCGGATGCGGGGTGCATGCAGCGCCCCCTCCCCACCTCTCTGCCGCATCCGCGGCCGTTTGAAAAACAAACTCGGGTCGTGTTGTAACTGCGAGATGTGACAACATTTACAATTTGTAATGTTGTAAAACCACAGCTCAGGGTGGGGAGGGCGCATGCAGGGAAAGACCTTCATCGGCCCGCGCCTGCGCCGGCTCCGGAGCGAGCGCGGCGAGACCCAGGCGCGGATGGCGAAGGCCCTCGGGGTGAGCGCCTCCTACGTCAATCTCCTTGAAAACAACCAGCGCAGCGTTTCGGTGCAGGTGCTCCTGCGGCTCGCGGAGGTTTACGGCGTCGACTGGCGCGACCTCGCCGAGGATGATGCCTCGACGCTCCTCGCGGATCTGCGGGCAATCATGCAGGATCCGGTCTTCGAGGGGACGCGGCCCGACCTTGCGGAACTCAGGGCGGCGCTTGTCCATGCCCCGACGCTTGCCTCGGCGTTCCTGAAGCTGCACCAGGGCTGGCAGAGCGCGACGGAGCAGTTGCTCACGGCCTCGGAACACGGGGCGGAGGCGATGGTGCCTGCGGTGCAGAGCCGCCCGGAAGCAGCGGTGCACAACTTCTTCCGCCGCCACCGCAATTATTTCCGCGAGCTCGAGGAGGCGGCGGAGGGATTCTGGCAGGGCGAGCGGCCGGAGACCGACGACATCTACCATGCGCTCAAGACGCGTCTGCGCCGGCAGGGGATCGAGACCCGCGTCGCGCCGGTCGAAGAGCTGCCGAATACGCTCCGCCTCCATGACGAGCGGCGGGGCGAGATCCTGCTCTCTCAGGCGCTCGATCATCCGAACCGGATATTCCAGCTTGTCCACGTGATGGGGCTGATCACCAATTCCGCGGTGTTCGACGGACTGGTCGAGCAGGCGGGCGAGGCGGAGCCGCGGGCGCAGGGTCGCCTCCGGGTCGAGCTTGCGAACTATTTCGCCGCGGCCGTGCTGATGCCTTACGATGCCTTCCTCCAGGCGGCGCGGATGTCGAAATACGATTTCGATCATCTCGCCACCCGGTTCGGGGTTTCTTTCGAACAGGCCTGCCATCGGGCGACGACGATGCAGCGGGAAGGCGCCCATGGCGTGCCGTTCTTCTTCCTGCGGATCGACAAGGCGGGGAACGTCACCAAGCGGTTCAACGCCACCGATTTCCACCTCGCGGAGTTCGGCGGTGCCTGTCCGCGGCTCGACATCCATACCTCGTTCCGGCTGCCGGGGCGGATCGTGCCGCAATTCGTCGAGATGCCGGATCGGTC
>CAYMOD010000448.1:0-1790 GCA_964391945.1 uncultured Rhodobacterales bacterium
TTCAGGAGGTGTCCCGGCCTGAGACGGCATCTGCGCTTTCTGCTACATTCATCCCATGCCCACTGCCGCCCTCTGCCGCGACTGTCTCTCCGCGATCCGCCGCCGGGACCCGACTCCCGCGCGTTGCCCGGCCTGCCGGTCTCCCCGCCTCCTTGTCCACCCCGAACTCGACGTGCTCGCCATCGCCCATCTCGACGCGGACGCCTTCTACGCCTCGATCGAGAAGCGCGACGATCCCTCCCTCGCCGATCGCCCGGTGATCGTCGGCGGAGGCTCGCGCGGCGTCGTCACCACCGCCTGCTACATCGCGCGCCTCTATGGCGTCCGCTCCGCCATGCCGATGTTCAAGGCCCGCAAGCTCTGCCCCGACGCTGTCGTCATCCGGCCCGCTTTTCCCAAATACGTCGCGGTCTCGCGCCAGATCCGCGCCCATCTCGATGCCCTCACGCCGATCGTCGAGCCGCTCTCCCTTGACGAGGCCTTCCTCGACCTCACCGGCACCGCCCGCCTCCATGGTGCGCCGCCCGCCCATCTCCTCGCCCGGCTCCAGCAGGAGATCGAGCGCGACCTCGGCATCACCGTCTCGATCGGCCTCTCGCATGCGCGCTACCTCGCCAAGATCGCCTCCGATGCCGACAAGCCCCGCGGCTTCACCCTGATCGGCCGCGCCGAGACCCGCGATTACCTCGCGCCCCTGCCGCTCGCGCAGCTTCCCGGCATCGGCCCGGTCACCGCCCGGACCCTCGCCGCCGACGGGCTCGTCACCGTCACCGACGCCCGCCAGCGCGGCCGCGACGCGCTCATCCGCGCCCATGGCGAGCTCGGCCTCCGTCTCCACCGCCTCAGCCACGGCGAGGACCCCCGCCCGATCACCCCCGACCGCGCCCTGAAGTCGATCTCCCACGAGATCACGTTCGAGGAGGACATCGCCGACGCCGATACCCTCCGCCGCCATCTCTGGCGCCTTGCCGAGAAGGTCTCCGCCCGGGCAAAGACACGCGGTCTCGCCGGCCATACCGTCACCCTGAAGCTCAAGCGTGCCGACCACCGCACGCTCACCCGCCGCCACACCCTCGCGGCGCCGACCCAGCTTGCTGACACCCTCTACCGGCAGGCCCTGCCGCTCCTTGGACGGGAACTGCCGCGCGGGCCGTTCCGCCTGCTCGGGATCGGCCTTGCCGATCTGCTCCCGGCCACCGGTGATCCCTTGGGCGATCTTGCCGATCCCGCCGCCATCCGCCGCGCCGGGGCCGAGCGCGCCGCCGACCGCATCCGCGCCCGTTTCGGCGCGGCCTCCATCACCCTCGGCCGCGCTCTCGACTGACCCCGCGCTTACCCGGCAAGGCTGGCACGGGCGGAAGCGGCGGCGTAGGATGCCGGCATTCCGCAACCATGATCGAGGAGGCGAGCGCCCGTGACCCGGCAGAACGGCGAAGGCCCCCACAAACTGCGCTCCCGCGCCTGGTTCGACGAGCCCGGAAACCCGGACATGACCGCGCTCTATCTCGAACGCTACATGAACTACGGAATCTCGCGCGAGGAACTGCAATCGGGCAAGCCGATCATCGGCATCGCCCAGACCGGCTCCGACCTCTCTCCCTGCAACCGTCACCATGTCATCCTCGCGGAGCGCGTGCGCGAAGGCATCCGCGAGGCGGGCGGCATCGCCTTCGAGTTTCCGGTTCACCCGATCCAGGAAACCGGCAAGCGCCCGACTGCCGGCCTCGACCGCAACCTCGCCTATCTTGGCCTTGTCGAGATCCTTTATGGCTATCCGATTGACGGCGTCG
>CAYMOD010000449.1:0-1778 GCA_964391945.1 uncultured Rhodobacterales bacterium
GATCGCGCAGTGGCCGGTCTCGAGGCAGAGCGCGCCCGCGAGGTTCACCCGCTGGCGGCCCTTGCCGCGCCTGACCGCCAGCTGCTCGCCCTTCCGGACCCAGCCATGGGCGGGGCGGCTCTGGTACTCGGGATGCACCGCATCGGCGAAATAGACGGTCTCGTCAGGCATGAGGCCGTTGAGCAGCGCCTCGTACCCCGCGATGAAAGCCTCTTGCGCCGCCACGTCGGCGCGGGCGGGCAGCCCCTTGGGCTTGCGATACTCGAACCCCAGCCGGTGCAGGAGCTTGATCACCCCCGCCTTGGAATAGGCGATGCCGTAGTGCCGCTCGATATGGGCCATCACCGCGGCGGTGCTCGCGAACAGCCGGCCGGTCAGGGTCTCCGTCAGCGTGGCCTCGTCGGCGGGCGCGAGCCTGCTCTTGCCGCCCTTCCAGCCGAAGACCGAGAGCGCGCGCACGCCGTCCCGCTCGAAGCGGCCGTACCAGCCCCGCACCGTGTCGTCGTCGAGGTAGAGAACCCGCGCCACCGCCTCGCAGCTCAGGCCGTCGTCGAGCAGGAGCATCGCATTGGCCCGCCGCGCGATGCCATGCCGCTCGCTCGGACGCCGCACCAGCGCCTCCAGATGCGCCCGCTGTTCGCCGGAAAGAAAGCCACCCTCGACCATGCACGAACCAGAATCGCTAACGACCCCCCCGTCAACCGGAAAGCGGAAACTCAGGGAGTCGGGGTATATAGGGGCGCGAGGCGTTCAGGCGGATCGCACCCGATCGCTTAAGGCAGAGCTTCCGCTGCGACCGGCTCGAAGCTCCATCCGATGCGCTCCTGCGGCCGATAGGTGCAGAACGTGCCGGTTCGCAGGGTCTGGCTCAGGTGGCGGCCGAACGGCGGATGCGCCACCTCGATCCGGCGCATGGCGTAGCGGATGCGCCAGGTCACCGTCGAGCTCGCGCGTTCCGCGAGATCGCCGAGCCGGCGGCCGCGTCCACCGAGGCCGAGCGACCGCGACAGGACCTCGACCAGCCGCTCCAGCTCGTCGCGGGCGCGTTCGGCCCGGCCGGTGTCGTTCATGTCCTCGGCATCCGCGAGCGCCGCCTGGAGCTCGCGGATGCGGGCCTTGAGCGCCGACCGCGCCCGCTCGTCGAGCGCGGCGTCGGAGCCACACGCCGTCTCGGAACGCTCGGCGAGATCGAGGCAATGGGTTTCCTCGCCCGGGCGCTCGATCAGGCGGCGAATGTCGCACAGACCCTTCAGGTCCGGCAGGATCGCGCTGCGGCCGGCGAAATCGACGATCCAGCCCTCGCCCGCCCGCGCCAGCCGCGCGGCGTCCTGCTTCGCCGCCGCCCGGCGCGGCGCGGGCGTGTCCGGCTCGTTCAGCCGGCGAAACCCGTCGCGGATCAACGCGACGTCGTCGGTCCGGCGGAACGGGTTGGTCTCGAGCAGCCAGGCCTGCGGCGCGCCGGGGGCGTACGCGGCGCCGAAGGCGATCTTCAGGCGGTACTGCTCGTGAAAGCGCGCGAGCTCGGCCCGGGCCTCTGCCATGCGCCCGGATCGCGCATAGGCGATGGCGCAGTAGGCGGGCGCATCGACGAAGGGAATCGCGTCCGACATCTCACGGCGCCGGATCGCGCCTTCGACGTCGCCGGCAAAGAGATGAACGAAGGCGGCGACGGCGTGGTAGTCGTTCGGATGGTAGGGGTTCAGGCGGATCGCCCGCGCGACGTGCTCGATCCCGGCCTCGGGGCGACCGAGGTAGACCTCGAGAAGCGCAGCCTGAAG
>CAYMOD010000450.1:0-1767 GCA_964391945.1 uncultured Rhodobacterales bacterium
GGCGGCCGATCAGGGGCAGGTTCTCGGGAGGGGCTGTCTCCTCCGGCACCGGGCGGCGGGCGTTGCGGGCGAGCGCCTTCGATACATGGCCGAGCAGTTCCTTCAGGTCGAACGGCTTCGGCAGGTATTCGTAGGCGCCGGTTTCCGCGGCGCGGATCGCGGTCATCACTGTGTTCTGTGCGCTCATCACGATCACCGGCAGATCGGGGCGGCGCTTCCGGATCGCCGGCAGGATGTCGAGCGCGTCGCCGTCGGGCATCATCACATCGGTGACGACGACATCGCCCTCGCCTTCCTCGATCCAGCGCCAGAGGGTCGAGGCGGTGCCGGTCGAGCGCACGCGGCAACCGGCGCGGGTCAACGCCTGGGCGAGCACCGTGCGGATCGTGCGGTCATCGTCGGCGACAAGGACGGTGCCGTCCAAGATCTCGCTCCTCCCCGACCTTGCCCTTCCAGACCGGAAGGCGAACCCGGAACCGCGTGCAGCCGGGGCGGCTCTCGCATTCTATCGTGCCGCCGTGATCGGCGACGACCTTCGAGACGAGCGCGAGGCCGAGGCCGGAGCCGCCCGTCCTGGAACTCACGAACGGATCGAAGATATCGCGGATCAGCGGCGCCGGGATCCCCGGTCCGTTATCGGTGACAGTGACCGCGAGCGGCAGGCTCTCGGCCCGGCCGCGGAGCCCCTTGATCCGGACGCCCGGCAGGTAGGCGGTGGCGAGGCCGATGATTCCGCCTGCCTTCGGGATCGCCTCGGCCGCGTTCTTGAGCAGGTTCTGGAAGACCTGCAGAAGCTGGTCCGGGTCGCCGGCAGCGGGCGGCAGCGAGGGATCGAATTCCGTGGTGAACCGGGCGTGGGCGGCAAAACCGGCGGCGGCCGCCCGCCGTGCACGCTCGAGCACATCGTGGATGTTGAGGGGGCCCCGCTCCGCCGGACGGAGATCGCCGAACTGCTCGAACCGATCGACGAGCTTGCCGATGCGGGCGGCTTCCTCCTGGATCAGCCCGGTCATCTCGTGCCCGGATTCGGGCAGCGACATCTCGAGGAGCTGCGCCGCGCCGCTGATGCCGGCGAGCGGGTTTCTGATCTCGTGCGCGAGCATCGCCGCCATGCCGGTGACGGAGCGCGCGGCCCCGCGATGGCTGAGCGTACGGTCGAGCCTGTCGGCGAGCCCCTGCGGATGGAGGAGAAGGAGCACATGCCCCGGCATCTCGAGCGGCGCGGCATGGATATGATGAGACTGCGGGGACGCCCCGCTCCAGCCGATCCCGGTGTCATACTGCGCGACCGGGACATCCCCGTTCCGCGCCTGCCGCACGAGGTCGAGGACGATCGAATCGCCGCCGAGAAACCGGGCAAGCGGCTTCCCCGTCATCTGCCGCAGCGACGTGGCCGCCGCCGCCTCCGCCGCCGGATTCGCCGCGCGGATGTGGTCGTCCGCCCCGATCACCAGCGCCGGATAGGGGATCGCCGTCCAGATCGCCTCGAGGAGCAGCCCGTCCACGCTCCCGCCCGCGCCTTGCACGACCCCCTCCCGGCTCATGCCGTGCATGCTCCGGAATGCTGCGCGCGCCCGAGGGACGGGGCGGGATCAAGGCTCGCGCCAGCGACAATCAGCGGCCGCTTGCCCTTGAGGCCGCCTCGGCCCGACTCGTGCTGGATGAGGCATTTCGAGGAAGCAGCCGCTTCCCCAGCCACCGCGCTCCCCCTGCCATCCCGCACCGTTGCCGGGACGATTCCTCTCGTGCCACGGACGCCGCTGCCGG
>CAYMOD010000451.1:0-1766 GCA_964391945.1 uncultured Rhodobacterales bacterium
CGCTGCAGTTCGAGGTGCTGGCGAGCCGGATCGAGCAGGAATACGGGCTTCCCGTCCGGTTCGAGTCGACGCAATTCACTGGCGCGCGCTGGATCGCGGGACCGGAGGAGAAGCTCGAAGCCTTCGCCAGGGCGAACCGCGGCCACATGGCCGAGGACCATGACGGCGATCCGGTCTACATGACCCGGCTCCAGTGGGATCTCGACCGGGTGGTGCGGGACTGGCCGGATCTGCGGCTGACGGCGACCAAGGAGACATTGGTCTGAGCGAGGCTCCCGGCATGGTGCTTGCCAGCCGTCACCGGCCCCGGCATGAAGCCGGGGGATGATCGAGTTCGCCGACCTCACCATCATCGCGATCCTCGTCGAGGCGGCGCTTCAGCTTGCCTTCGTCGCGCGCGCCATCCTTCGCCCGCACCGCGAGGCGGCGGCGCGGCTGACCTGGGTCGTGGTGATCCTCGTCGTGCCGGTGGTCGGTATCCTGCTCTACATCCTTCTGGGCGAGGTCAACACCGGCTGGCGGCATATCGAGCGGATGCGCCTCGCCGGGCGATCGCTGCCGAAACTGCCCGATCCGGTGGCGGAGGGCTGGCTGGCGGTTCCGCGCCGGCACGCCCACATCTTCCGCGCCGGCCAGTCGGTCAATGGCTTCCCACCCGTGACCGGCAACCGCGTCGAGCTTCTCGCCTCCGAGGAGGCGTCGATCGACGCGCTGGTCGCCGACATCGACGTGGCGCGCGAGCATGTCCATCTCGTGATCTACATCTGGCTCGATGACAGGAGCGGCCGGAGGATCGCGCAGGCGCTGATCCGGGCGGCGGGACGCGGCGTCGCCTGCCGGGCGATGGCCGACGATTTCGGCGCGCGCCGGATGATCCACTCCCATCTCTGGCCGGCGATGGCGCGAGCCGGCGTCAGGCTCGTGCGGACGCTGCCGATCGGCAACCTCATCCTTCACCCGTTCTATGCGCGCGTCGATATCCGCGACCACCGCAAGATCGTGGTGATCGACAACCGCATCACCTATTGCGGCAGTCAGAACTTCGCCGACAAGGAGTTCCGCGTCGAAGCACGTTTCGCGCCGTGGGTGGACGTGATGCTGCGCCTCGAAGGGCCGGTCGCGCTCCAGAGCCAGCGGGTCTTCGCCGCCGACTGGCTCGGCTACGCGGGCGAGAACCTCGGCCATCTGCTGGCGGAGCCGCCGCCGCTCTCGGCCGATCCGGGCATCGCCGCGCAGGTGATCGCGACCGGGCCGCTGGTGCGGCCCTCGGCAATGCCGGAGGTATTCGCGACGATGATGTACGCGGCGCGGCGGGAACTGGTGATCTCCACCCCCTACTACATCCCCGACGAGACGCTGCAGGCCGCCCTCTGCGCGGCGGCGCGGCGCGGGATCGCCACCGACCTGATCCTGCCGGCGCGCAACAACTCGCGCATCGTCGCCGCGGCGAGCCGGGCCTATTATGCCGAGCTTCTCCGCGCCGGTGTGCGCATCCACGAATACCTGGGCGGGCTCCTCCATGCGAAGACGCTGGTGGTCGACCGGGAGGCGATGATGGTCGGCTCGGCCAATCTCGACCGGCGATCGTTCCATCTCAACTACGAGAACAACATTGTCCTCAGCGATCCCGAACTGGCCGCCGAGTTGCACGAGCGCCAGCAGGGCTATATCGACAGCGCCCGCGAGGTGACCGAGGCCGAGGTCTTCGCCTGGAGCCGCCCGCGCCGGCTCCTCTACAACGGCGTCGCGATGTTCGGCCCGATCCT
>CAYMOD010000452.1:0-1749 GCA_964391945.1 uncultured Rhodobacterales bacterium
CTGAACCTGCGGTGGTGTAGCGTCCGTTGTGAGAAACCGCATGCGAGGCGAGATGCGCTTGACCTATCTGCTGCAGACCTCGCTCGCGGTCCTGCTGCTCGGCACTGGACCTTCGCTGGCTCACCACGACGACATCCCCGATCCGCCACCCCTCTCGGTCTCGCAGCCGATACCGGCGGTGCTCCGGCTCGACAACGCGTCGGTGACGGTCTCCGGCCTCTCGTCGGGCGGGTTCTTCGCTCACCAGTTCCACGTGGCATTTTCGGGGACCGTGGCGGGCGCCGCCATCCTCGCCGGTGGGCCCTATGGCTGCGTGGAGGTCATCGACAACCCGTTCTGGCCATTCTGGAAGCTGGATTCTGTCTCCGCGGCGGTGGTCGCCTGCACGCATTACTTCGGAAGCCGCTTCTGGGGCCTTCGTCCCAATCCTCCGCGCGCCGAGGATGCCCGGCAGCTGATCGTCACCGCATACCGGGACGAGGAGATCGATGATCCCGCCCACCTGGCGGACGATCAGGTGTGGCTGTTCCGCGGGGAGCTCGACGAGGTGGTGCCGGAGGCCGTCGCCGACAGCCTCGCTGATCTCTATCGCCTTCTGGGTGTCGATGGAGAAGCCCTGAACGTGGAGCCGGGGGATCCGGAGCGCCCTGCCAACCACGGGATCCCGGTGGAGAGCTTCCCCGGCGAGAGCCGGTTCGTGCGGCGCGGCTGCGAGGAGTACGAGCTGCCTTTCGTGATCGAGTGCGGGCACGATGCCGCCGGGTTGCTGCTCCGGCACCTCTATCCTGAGAGCTTTATCGCGGAGCCGGTCGATCCGCACGAAGCGGGCAGCCTGCACGCCTTCGACCAGACCGAGTTCTTCCAACCCTCGCGGGTGGCAGGCCTGAGCGGCGTCGGCTACCTCTACATACCCGAGGCCTGCCGATCCGAGGAATGTCGCCTGCACGTTGCCTTCCATGGCTGTCGTCAGAACGTGGATGCGCAGGGGGTCGAGCGGGTCCACGACGATTTCGTACGGGACGCGGGGTACAATCGCTGGGCAGGCGCGAACCGCATCGTTGTCCTTTACCCGCAGGCGACCGAGGCAGCAGGCAATCCGAGAGCGTGCTGGGACTTCTGGGGCTACAGTGGCGGCGGATGGCGAACGCGCGAGGGGATCCAGATGCGCGCCGTAGCGTCCATGATCGAGCGCCTGCTCGACAGATAGACTCTTCTGCCCGAGCCGAGCGTGCGCCCGCATCGGCGGCGGGCCGTTGCTCCTCCTACGCCAACGGAAACCCGTCCAGCCATTCCTGGAGCTGCATCCTCGTCGGCCGCCACCCGCCTGCTGACGCAGGACGGCGCTATGTCCAGTCAGCCTTCATCGTCGGAACTTCGAAAATGACGACTCTCGTCCTTGACGTCGCCGGCGCCGCCCTCGGCGGCATGATCGGCTCGCGCGTCGGCCCCGTCGTCGAGAGCTGGATCGTCTCCTCGCTCGCGCCCGGCCAGCGAAGCGAGGGCCCTCGGCTCGACGCGCTGCGCGTCACGTCCTCGACCGAGGGGGCCGTCATCCCGCGGCTCTTCGGCGATCTGCCCGACCTTCTCCGCGTCCAGCGTCTTCGCACGCTTCACCGGAACGTAGAGCGAGGTGATCTGGAAGACTTGCCTCTTCAGTATGCCGGTTGCCGTCCGATGAGGAATGAGTCTCTGAGGTCAGGAGGTGTCACCAGCTTGCGCTTGCGATCGAGCCCTGCGCCTCCCGCAGCA
>CAYMOD010000453.1:0-1744 GCA_964391945.1 uncultured Rhodobacterales bacterium
ATCGCGATCAGCAGGAGGGGAAAATTCGTCCCGGCGACTTCCAGGGCGAAGACCTCGCTGGCGTTCGGCCAAGGCACGGTCGTCGACATGCGCGCCGTCATGTAGGCGATCAGGAAACAGCTGAACACGAAGGTGTCGCTGAGGAGGAAGATCCACATCATGGCCTTCCCCCAGGAGACGTTCTTGAACGCGCGTTGATCCGAGGACAGGTCGACGGCAATGCCTCTCAACCCGTCCGGCCGCGGCTGCGTAGCGATCTGCATGGTCGTCGCCATTCCACCCCTCCTAGACCAGCGACTGGCACAGGGCGATGAACCCGGCCGCCCATCCCGACAGGACTGCGAAGAGAACCAGCCATACGAAGAGCAGGAAGTGCCAGTAGGTCGCGCACAGCTCGATGCTCAGGAGCAGCCGGGACCGGTCCTCGTCGCGCCACGCCCGGTCGACGGCCCGGCCGAGTGCGGCGAGGCCGCCCAGCATGTGAAGCCCGTGCAGGCCGGTGATCAGATAGAAGAACGAGTTCGCGGGGTTCGTCGTGAACAGATAGCCGTCGGCGCTCAGCTGCAGCCACACCAGGATCTGGCCGCCGAGGAACGCCATGGTAAGGCCGCCCGCGGCCAGCAGGCCTGCCCAGACGATATCCTTCTCGCCACGCCGTGCGGCCGCCCGCACCCAGTGAAAGAGGGCGCTGGCCGCGACGAGGGCGCCGGTGTTGAACCACAGCAGATTCGGCAGGGGCGGCGCCCACCAATCGGTCGCTGCCATCCGCATCGACCAGGCGCTGAGGAAGAGCGCGAACAGGGCGCCCACGATGGCGAGAAACACGCCAAGCCCGAACTTCGCGGCCGGGATGGGCGAAGCCGCCATTCGCCGTGTGCTGCCGGTCATTCCGGGCTCGAGCCCGACCTCCAGCCACGGCTTGGTCATGATGCCGTTGCGAGCGAGCCACCACGCTGCGATGGCGGCAATCAAGGCCAGGAAGACCAGAGTGATCGTCATGGTGCGTGCCGCCCGTGCGCCGCGGCTGCAGCCCCCCCGGTCGGCGGCGGCTCGTTCTGCGGGATGAAGTCCTCCCGCGCGCCTGGCACGCTGTAATCGTAGGCCCAGCGATAGACGACGGGCAGCTCCTTGCCCCAGTTGCCGTGCGGCGGCGGCGTCTCTGGCGTCTGCCACTCCAGCGTGGTGGCGCGCCACGGATTGCCGGAGGCCGGCTGTCCCCTGAACCAGCTCCAGATCAGATTGAACAGGAACAGGAACTGCACGATTCCGACGGTCAGGGCCGTTACCGTGATGAAGACGTTCAACATGTCGGCGGAGGGAGAGACGAAGCCGGCCTCTCCCATCTCGTGATAGCGCCGGGGTGCCCCCATCAGCCCGAGATAGTGCATCGGGAAGAAGATCGCGTAGGCACCGACAAAGGTGACCCAGAAGTGCAATTTGCCGAGCCCGTCATGCGTCATCCGGCCGGTGATCTTCGGATACCAGTGGTAGATGGCCCCGAAGATCACGAGGATCGGCGCGACCCCCATCACCATGTGGAAATGCGCGACGACGAACAGCGTGTCCGACAAGGGAACGTCGACGACCACATTGCCGAGGAAGAGGCCGGTCAGGCCGCCGTTCACGAAGGCGACGATGAAACCGATCGCGAAGAGCATCGGGACGGTTAGATGAATGTCCCCCCGCCATAGCGTCAGCACCCAGTTGTAGACCTTGATCGCGGTGGGGATGGCGATGATCAGCG
>CAYMOD010000454.1:0-1733 GCA_964391945.1 uncultured Rhodobacterales bacterium
GACGGTGCATGTGAAATGGGACGAGGGGACGGCGGTGCTCGCGGGCGACGCGCTGCAGACGCTCGCCTTCGATATCCTCAGCCAGCCCCAGATCGGGCTCGACCCGCGGGTGCAGCTCCGCCTTGTCCAGCACCTCGCCCGGGCTTCGGGCGCGCATGGCATGGTGGGCGGACAGGCGCTCGATATTCAGGCCGAGACCGCCGCCGTGCCGCTCACCTTCGCGGAGACGAGCGCGCTCCAGGAACTCAAGACCGGGGCGCTGATCGGCTGGGCAGCGGAATCGGGCGCGATCCTCGGCCGGTCGCAACCGGAGCCGCTCCAGCGCTATGCGGCGGCGCTCGGGCTCGCCTTCCAGATCCGCGACGATATACTCGATATCGAGGGCGAGGCCGAAGTGACGGGCAAGCGCGTCGGCAAGGATGCGAATCGGGGCAAGGCCACCTTCGTCGGCCTCATGGGTCTCGAGGCGGCGCGCGAGAAGGCCCGTGACCTCGTCGCGGAGGCATGTGAGATTCTGAACCCCTACGGCTCCGCGGCGGAGCGGCTTCGGCAGCTCGCCCGTTTCGCGGTGGAGCGCCCCGGATGACGCACGTCCGAAGAAAGCCGATCTGAGGACGCCAGGAGAACACCGATGAGCAACCCCCGCCCCGAGACCCCGCATCTCGACCGGATCGCGCGCCCCGCCGATCTGCACGGCCTGAGCACGGCAGAGCTCCGCGCGGTGGCGGATGAGCTTCGGGAGGAGACGATCTCCGCCGTCTCCGTCACCGGCGGCCACCTCGGCGCGGGGCTCGGCGTGGTCGAGCTCACGGTCGCGATCCATGCGGTCTTCGAGACGCCGAGGGACAAGCTGATCTGGGATGTCGGCCACCAGGCCTATCCGCACAAGATCCTGACCGGGCGGCGCGACCGCATCCGCACGCTGCGTGCCGGCGGCGGGCTCTCGGGTTTCACCAAACGCGCGGAGAGCGGGTACGACCCGTTCGGCGCCGCGCATTCCTCGACCTCGATCTCGGCGGGCCTCGGCTTCGCGGTGGCGCGCGACCTCGGCTGCGAGGGGGTGGGCGATGTCGTCTGCGTGATCGGGGACGGCGCGATGTCGGCGGGCATGGCCTACGAGGCGATGAACAACGCCGGCCACCTGAAAAAGCGGCTTTTCGTCATCCTCAACGACAACGAGATGTCGATCGCGCCGCCCGTGGGCGCGATGTCGAACTATCTCTCGCGCCTCGCGACCACCGAGCCGTTCCAGGACTTCATGCATGCCGCCAAGGGCGCGGTGCGGCTCCTGCCCCGGCCGATGCAGGAGGGGGCGAAACGGGCGCGCGAACTCGTCAAGGGGATGGCGGTGGGCGGCATGCTGTTCGAGGAGCTCGGCTTTTCCTATTACGGCCCGGTGGACGGCCACGATGTCGAGGCGCTGGTCTCGGTGCTCTCGAACCTGCGGGGGCGCGCCGACGGGCCGGTCCTGATCCACGCGATAACCCGGAAGGGCAAGGGCTATGCTCCCGCCGAGGAATCGGCCGACAAGTACCACGGTGTCTCCAGGTTCGATGTCGTCACCGGCGCGCAGAAGAAGACGCCTTCGAACGCGCCCTCCTATACCAAGGTCTTCGCGCAATCCCTGATCGGCGAGGCCGAGCGCGACGACCGCGTCGTCGCCGTCACCGCCGCGATGCCGGAAGGGACCGGTCTCGACCTCTTCGGCGCGCGTTTCCCGAAGCGCAGTTTCG
>CAYMOD010000455.1:0-1727 GCA_964391945.1 uncultured Rhodobacterales bacterium
CGGATCGGCTGGCCCTTCGAATCGCGGCCGGCAATGTAGTCGGCATTGTGGAGAGTGGCGTTCTGGACGACGACGCCGCCCACCGTCACCGGCGCGAGGCGGGCGATCGGCGAGAGGGCGCCGGTGCGGCCGACCTGGATCTCGATGGCGCGTAGCTGGGTGGTGGCACGCTCGGCCGGAAACTTGTGGGCGAGCGCCCAGCGCGGGGTTGCCGACCGCGCGCCAAGGCGAGCCTGCAGGTCGAGCCGGTCGAGCTTGTAGACGACGCCGTCGATGTCGTAACCGAGGGTGGCGCGGCTGCCCTCGATGCGGCGGTAATGGGCGAGGAGCTCGTCCGTCTCGTGGCAGAGCACGGTGAGCGGATTGGTCGGGAAACCGAGATCCGCGAGGTGCGCGATGGCGCCCATCTGGGTCTCGGCGAGCGGTTCGGAGAGCGCGGCCCAAGAATAGGCGAAGAAGCGCAGGGGGCGTGAGGCGGTGATCGCCGGGTCGAGCTGGCGCAGGCTGCCCGCGGCGGCGTTGCGCGGATTGGCGAAGGTGCGCGATCCGGTCTCGGCCTGGCGGGCATTGAGGGCGGCGAAATCCTCGTGCGACATGTAGACTTCGCCCCGGACCTCGAGGAGGGCAGGGGCATCAGTGATTTCGGCCGGGATGTCGGAAAGCGTGCGGGCATTGGTGGTAACGTTCTCGCCCACGCTGCCGTCGCCGCGGGTGGCGGCCTGCACGAGGCGGCCATCTTCGTAGCGGAGCGAGAGCGAAAGCCCGTCGATTTTCGGCTCGGCGGTGAAGGCGAGCGGCACCTCGGGCGCGAGATTCAGGAACCGACGGATACGGGCGACAAACTCCGCGACCTCGTCCGCCTCGAACGCGTTTTCGAGCGAGAGCATCGGCATCGAGTGCCGGACCTTGGAGAACACGGGTGAGGGGGCGGCGCCCACCCGGTCGGAGGGCGAATCGGCGCGGCGGAGTTCGGGGAACGCCGCCTCGATCACGGCGTTCCGGCGCTTCATCGCATCGTATTCGGCGTCCGGGATCTGCGGCGCGTCCTCGCCGTGATAGGCGTGATCGGCGGCGGCGATCGCTTCGGCGAGGCGGGCGAGTTCCTCGGCGGCTTCCTCCGTGGTCAGCTCCTCGACGGGGCGGGCAGGGTCCATGGCACGTATCCGGTATGCTCGGGATCGCTGGCTTAGCCCGTCCCGCCGGCTCCGGTAAAGCCGCGGCATCGGCGTCCTGAAGCAGAACGCGCCTGATCCTCCTCGACGAAGACCTCGTCACGGTGCTTGCGGACGGCGGGACAGCGACCAGCACCGCCGCGACAGCGCAGACGAGCAGTAGTGTGGAGATCGGCCACTCGATGAAGATCATCGGATCTCCGCGAGAGGATCATTGCGCGACGGAGATGCTCCTCGAGCAGGGTGGTCTGGTAATTACATGAAATCGGCCCGGCCGCCGAGGAGATCGATGATGGCGGGGCCGATACCCTGATAGGGGACGGTGAGCATATCGATGCCGATCGCGTCCATGAAGAGCAGCCCGCAGAGAGGCGAGGCGGCGCCGATGCCGGCGTTCGCGTAGGTGACCGTATCGGGATTGGCAGTTCCGTATTCGACCAGTTCCTCGAATGTGTCCGGCTCGAAGGCGCGGCGGGCGATCATCGTTGTCGGTATGATCGTGACGAGGCCGATCGTCTTGAAACTCTCGATCGGGTCGTAGCGAGATCGTCGTGG
>CAYMOD010000456.1:0-1718 GCA_964391945.1 uncultured Rhodobacterales bacterium
TGTGATGCTCGGGCTCGAACCAGGCGACGTAGTGCTCGCCTTCATTCGCTTCCTCGACGAGGCGGAAGCGGACGAAGGCGCGCATCTTGTGCATGTCTCGGCGCACCTGCCGTGCAAGCTCGTCGAGCCGACGGACATCGCTGTCCGCGCGGTCCTCCAGCACGCGAGGGTTGCGCTGGTGGCGCCAGAGCAGGCGGTAAAGGAGCGCGAACCGGTCCGGGTCCGAGTGGCAGATGGCACTTTTTGCCAGCTGGATGAAGGGCTTGCTCGCACGGACCATGCGCGCGTCGGTGGGCGGCACGGGGGAGCGTCGTTCGCCATGGGTGAACAGATCGGCCGAGCCGCCGGGGGCGACCCAAGCGATCCGGTCCGGCGGCACGTGGCACTGGACGAGGCTGCGCGCGCGGTCTCGCCAGAACTCGAAATCGTCTGGTTCGGCGAGTTGGACGACGTAATAGGTGCCGAGTTTGACGTGCTGGAGCGCGGTCATTCGCCGGCTCCGTCATTCTGCGGGAAGCCGGAATCCCGTGCTGTCAGGGCGGCTTTTGCCGCATGAGATTCCGGATCAAGTTCGGGATGACGAGAGAGTGCGGGATTGAGTCTGGGTTCGCGCGCAGAGGCGCAGAGGCGCAGAGGTGTTTCGCCGCCATCAGGCGGCAGTGCATTTCTCGCCCTCCAGCAAGCTGCGACGTCAGAGGATGAAAGGCGGCTTCGCCGCAACCACTCCCCCTCTGCGCCTCTGCGCCTCTGCGCGCGTAATGAACGCGACTTTCGAGCGTCACCATGGGGGGACTGGATCCCCGCCTTCGCGGGGATGGCGAAGGAGAGCGGATGCGAAAGCCTTCTCCGCGTCTCCGCTTCTCCGCGAGAATTAACTTGCGGCCTAGAGGCACGAGATCCCGGCTTTCGGCGGGATGACGAGAGAAGTAAGCCGATCATGCCGCGAACAGCTCCAGCTGCTCTTCCCTGGGGGCGAGCAGCTTGCGAAGGTCGGGGCGGTCGGTCAGCAGCGTGGGGCGCCAGTCGCTGGTGGTGATGAACGGGCGCAGCTTGGTGAGCGAGACGGTAAGCTTGGCCACGTCGTCCAGCCGCAGGGTGCGGTGGCGGCGCGAGGTGATGATCTGATTGACCGCGCGCACGCCAAGCCCCGGCACGCGGAGCAACATCTCGCGTGAGGAACGATTCACATCCACCGGAAATTCCTCGCGAAATCGCAGAGCCCAGGCAAGCTTCGGGTCGATATCAAGCGGCAGCATGCCGTCTTCGCCGGTGGCCTGCATCACCTCTCGTGGGGTGTAGCCGTAGAAGCGCATCAGCCAATCCGACTGGTAGAGCCGGTGCTCGCGCATCAGCGGCGGGCGCTTGAGGGGCAGCACGGCGCTCGCATCGGGAATGGGGCTGAAGGCCGAGTAATAGACGCGGCGCAGGCCGAACTGGTCGTAGAGCCGGCTTGCCTTGCCGACGATGTCGGCATCGCTCGCCGCGTCTGCGCCAACGATCATCTGCGTTGACTGGCCGGCTGGGGCAAAGCGCGGCGCGTGTTTGAAGCGCTTCGTCTCGTCGCGTGCGGCGCGGATCGCCTGCTTCATGCCGCCCATTGCGCCTTCGATGCGGCGCGTGTCTTTGTCCGGCGCGAGGCGGGCGAGGCCGGCATCAGTGGGCAGCTCGACATTGATCGACACGCGATCGGCATAGAGCCCGGCCTGGTGCACCAGCTC
>CAYMOD010000457.1:0-1710 GCA_964391945.1 uncultured Rhodobacterales bacterium
GCCCGGCCTCCACCGATTGCAGGAGCGGCGTGATCCGTCGCAGCTCGACCCGGCGGTTGTCGCGGGAGGGGCCGAGGGTGCGCACCTTGAGGTCCTGCTCGCCGAAACCCTGCACCACGAGATTTTCGGGCGGCACGTCGTAATGCTCGGTGAGAAGCGTTGCCACCGTCTCGGCGCGGCGGTCGGAGAGGGCGAGGTTGGTGATATCGCCGCCGACCGCGTCGGTGTGGCCCTCGACGAGGAAGACCTCGGTCGGATTTTCCGCGATCGTCAGCGCGAGCGTGTTGCCCATCGCGTCGAGGGCACGGATCTGGTCGACGCCAAGATCGGCGCTGCCGGTCTCGAAAGTCACCGCGTCGAGGGCGAGGCTCGGCATCAGCCAGCGGATGCGGTCGTGTTCGAGGATCTGGTGGAGGCTGTAGTGCCGCTCCAGCGCTTCGACGGGCTGCGCCGCGAGCGTGCGGCGGAGTTCTTCAGGGGAGGAGCGGCTGAGGGAGTAGGTGCGCTGCTCCTCGCGCCGGACGGTCGGCAACTCGCTGACCGTGATGGGCGCATATTCGGCTGAATCGACGAGGACCATCTCCCGCCCGTCCGGCAGAATCCGGATCCGGCGGACGAGCGCGCCTGACGCGTCGCGCCAGGTAAGAACCCGGCTGCCATCCGGACGGTCGACGGTGATACGGGTAAAGCCATCCGTCTCCTCGATCCGGGATTCGCCGCCGAAGGCGAGCAGCCGGTCGGTCTCGTCGTGGCGGACGATCAGCCGGTCGTCCTGTTCGAGGATGACGCGGTCGCCCTGTTGGCCGATGAGGCGGGCGCCGATCTCGGGCAGGATCGCCCCGGCAAGGAGGCCGGCGGCGGCCGAGCCGAGGATGCTCGTGCGGTCGTTCGCCTCCTCCTCGCGCTGGGCTTCGGACTTGGCCTCCTCCGCGGCGAGGGCTGTGGTGACGGCTTCCTCGATGGAGCGCTGCTGGGCCTCTTTGAGTTCCTCTTCGTCAAGGATCTCGGCTTCGGTCGCCTCCGCCGCGCCTGTTCCGGCAGCGGGGGCGGCGGGTTCGGCCGCGGCCTCCGGTTCGGTGCTGGCATCGGCCTCCGGCTCGGTTCCGGTGTCAGTGCCGGCCTCCGGTGGCGCAGCGTCTTCCGCTGGCTCCGTTTCGGGCGCGACCGGCGCTTCGGCGCCAAGGGCGGGTGCGGGAGCGGCTTCCTCTCCGGCTCCGGGCGCGCTTTCGGGGACGGGGACCTCGGTTTCGATTTCGGTGGCGGGGGCAGCATCCTCGGGCGGTGTTTCGGGTGAGAGCGGCTCCGGATCCGCCGGGGAACCGGGTTCTGCGGCAGGTGCGGGATCGACGGCGGCCGGCTTGGCCCGCGCGCCCTCGGGGGATTCTTCCGGGGCGGGGGAAGGCTCGCCTTCGGCGGGATCATCCGTGGAAAGCGTCTCGCCCGGGACGGGCGCCGTCCCGGGCGTGGCGGAGTCAGGCTCGCCCCTCATGGCGGGCTCGGCCGGCGCCCCGGTTCCCTCCGGCGCCATGGGTGCCGCGTCGGGAGCGGTGCCCGTGAGGGACGCGTCGGCTGCCGGGGTCGCGGGAGGCTCGGAAGCCGGTGCTGCGTCCGGCGCGGCCGCGGACTCCGGCACTGCCTCGGGCTCTGGCGCCGGTTCTGGCGACACCGGAGGTTCGGCAGGGGCGGTCGCGGGTGGTTCCTCTTCCGCTT
>CAYMOD010000458.1:0-1709 GCA_964391945.1 uncultured Rhodobacterales bacterium
CTGGCGGCGCTGGTCACGGTCGCGGTCGGGATCAGCCGGGTCTACCTCGGGGTGCACTGGCCGACCGACGTCGTGGCCGGCTGGTGCGCCGGCGCGGTCTGGGCGCTCTCCTGCTGGCTCGCCTCCCGCTGGCTTGCCCGCCGGGGTGCGGTGGAGCCCGAAAGCCCCGCGGCCCCGGCCGCGCGGGAGAAGCGGGGGCCTCGATAGTCGGAGCGGGCCTCTCTCGACCTTGCGATGCGCGACGGCATTGGTCGGTCGGCGGCGGCTCGGATCCGGCCAGGATCGGGGTGGTTCATCGTGAAACCCCAATCAACCAGCTGAATCTGGAAGAGAAATGGATCCTACCCGCGCGTTAAAGCGGGATGAGGCTCGGCTGAATCCGCCAAGGGGATTCCCGTGAGCGCCTTCTTCTGATTCCCTGTCCTCGGGGCAGAGGGAGCAGAAGGATGGCGGAACCCATTTCCATGGACCTACGGGAGCGGGCGATGGCCCGGCTCGACCGCGGCGAGACGGTGCGGCAGGTGGCGGCGGCGCTGAGCGTCGCGCCGTCGAGCGTGGTGAAGTGGAACCAGCGGCGGCGGCGGACCGGGAGCGTCGCGCCGGGCAAGACCGGCGGTCACGTGCCGCCGAAGATCCGGGACGGACACGCGGACTGGCTCGCCGCGCGGATCACCGCGGGCGACTTCACGCTGCGTGGGCTGGTGGCCGAGCTCGCCGACCGCGGGCTCCGGGTCGACTACCGCACGGTGTGGAAGTTCGTGCACCGCGCGCGGCTCAGCTTTAAAAAAAACCCTCGCGGCGGCGGAGCGGGACCGGCCTGACGTCGCGCGGCGGCGCGCCCGCTGGCAGCGCCATCAGGCTTGCGTCGATCCAAGCCGGCTCGTCTTCATCGACGAGACCTGGGCCAAGACCAACATGGCGCCGCTCCGGGGCTGGGCGCCGGTGGGCGCGCGCCTGCCGGGCAGCGCCCCCTTCCGCAGCGCACGCACGCTGACCTTCGTCGCGGCGCTGCGCCACGACGGCGTCACCGCGCCCTGGGTGCTCGACGGCCCGATCAACGGCGCGAGCTTCCTCGTCTACGTCGAGCACGTCCTCGCGCCGACGCTCGCGCCTGGCGACATCGTGGTGATGGACAACCTCGGCAGCCACAAGGGGCGCGCCGTGCGCGCCGCGATCCGCCGGGCCGGCGCGCATCTCCTCTTCCTGCCGCCCTACAGCCCCGACCTGAACCCGATCGAGCAGGTCTTCGCCAAGCTCAAGCATCTCCTGCGCAAGGCCGAGCAGCGCTCCGCCGACGCGGTGACCGCCTGTATCGGCATCCTCCTCGACGCCTTCACCCCGCAGGAATGCGCCAACTACATCGCCAACGCCGGATACGCTTCAGCATAGGATCATCGCGCTTTAACGATCCGAACCTGACTGTTTGGTGTACATACGAAAGGCCTACGCTTGTCCTACGCGAGTCATACCGGGCGAATCCGCGTAAACCTTTGACAGGCGAAGCCTTCAGCTGGATCACGATGAGATGCCCGACCTCCTGCTCGACGGCCCCGAGGACGCTGCGACCACGATCCTGCTCGCCCACGGCGCCGGCGCGCCGATGGACTCGGCCACCCTGACCGCTGCCGCCCGGGCCCTCGCGGCGGAGGGCCTCCGGGTCGCCCGCTTCGAGTTCGGCTACATGGCCGCCCGCCGCACCGGACAGCGTC
>CAYMOD010000459.1:0-1708 GCA_964391945.1 uncultured Rhodobacterales bacterium
GGGCTGTTGAGGAATCTGATGCTGTCGCCGAGCCGTTGGAGGTGCTCCGTCGTTGCGGACTGGTCAGCATCGGCACCGGCGGGTGCTCAGGCCGGCCGTATGTGCGTCTGAAGCCAAAAGAAGGCGCGGATCAGGGAAAGATGAGCGGCTGCCAGCCGCTTGAGATTGATCGCGGCGGCGGTGAGGAAGGACTGGATGCGCATGTTCTCAAGCCCGCGGCGCACTGCCCGCGCCAAGCCGTGCCAGGTCTTCGCTTCGCCATGGAAGCCCTCGGATCGCCATCGGTGGCGCCGGTAGAGTCGGTCGTCCTCCTCACCCCAGCGTTCGCGGCGGCGGCGGGCGCGCAGAAGGGCGGGGTAGTCGTGGACGATAACAATCGCCTTGGTGACGCGCGACGGCGACAGGCAGATCGAGGCCAGATCGCATCCCCTGCAGTCCCGCGCCTTCGAAGCGAAGAACCGGCCGTGGTCGATCCGCGCCTTGTTCGGCCGCAGGATCTTGCCGCGCGGGCACTTCACGTGGTCATGCCTGGCGTCGTAGCGGAACCGCCGGAGCGGAACCTTCGAGCGGATTGGTTCTGCCTTCGTCGGGATGACACCGGTGATCTCGCGGGCCTCCAGACCCGCGAGGACTTTGGCGTAGGCGTACCCGGCATCCGCCGTGACGGTGCCGATCGGCGCGCCGGTGGTTGCGGCGGTCGCGTCGAGACGCTCGAGGATCGCCTGGCCCTCGTTGACCTCGCCCGTCGTGACCTCGACATCGAGAATGACGCCGCTGAGGTCGTCGACCACCCCGTGCTGCTTGTAGCTCGGCTCAAGGCGCCGGTTCCGGGCGGTCGTCGCCATGGTCGCGTCGGGGTCGGTGAGGCAGACCTTCTTGAACTTGCCGGTCTTCCGCGAGCGCTGCAGCCGTGCCTCTTCCTCCGGATCGGCTTCCTCGTCGCCGTTCGCCGCCGCCACCGCCTCGACATGCCGCACCGCCAAGCTCTCCCAGGCGACGTCCGCCCGGATCAGCGAGGCATCGGCATGGACGATCTCGCCCTTCGCAATGCCGGCGGCGATGCCTGCCTTCACGGTCCGCTCGAAAATGCGACGGAAGCGCTCCGCGCCCCGGCGCTGCCGTATCCGTGTCAGCGAGGAATGATCGGGCAGCCGGTCCTGCAAGCCGTACCCGGCGAACCAGCGGATCGCCAAGTTGACCTGCGCCTCGCGCAGCAGCCGCCGGTCGTGGACGATGCCGAGCAAGAAGCCAGCCAGCATCAGCCGGACCGCCGCCGCCGGCGCTATCCCTGGTCGCCCGACGCCCGGCGCATAGAGCGCGCCAACCTCGGCCGGAAGCCAGGAGAGGTCCAACACCCGATCGACGCGTGCAAGGACATGATCGTCCGGAACGAGATCACGCACTGAGCCGCAGACAAAGAACTCGAGTTGTCGCCGCTCCTGTTTCCCCAGCATTCCGATCCCCGCCTCGACACTGCCCGAGCCAATGGAATCAAGAACCGGCAGCTTTTTCAACAGCCCCACGACGCAGCGCTGCCATCGGGCGTCCGGCAGGCATTCCGCGACGCTCTCGACGAGGCCGCGACAGGCGTCCGAGATGATCAACTCCACGCCCTTGAGCCCGCGGTCCACGAGGTGGCGCAGGAACGCCGACCTGAACCGCACCGGGTTATTCGGAGGCTCCAACTCCTGAGAGGATGGAGCGATGG
>CAYMOD010000460.1:0-1684 GCA_964391945.1 uncultured Rhodobacterales bacterium
CACCGCCATCTGCAGGATCTCGTTGCGCTTCTTCTCGCCGCCGGAGAAACCGACGTTGATCGGGCGTTTCAGCATCTCGGTGTCGATGTCGAGGGTCTTCGCCTTCTCGCGCACGAGACGGAGGAACTCGGCGGCGTTGACATCCTCTTGCCCGCGCGCCTTGCGCTGGGCGTTGAACGCGGTCCGCAGGAAGGTCATGTTGCCGACGCCGGGGATCTCGACCGGGTACTGGAAGGCGAGAAAGAGGCCAAGGGCTGCGCGCTCTTCCGGCTCGACGGCGAGGAGGTCCTCGCCATCGAGATTCGCACTGCCTTCGGTGACCTCGTAGCCCTCGCGACCGGCCAGGACGTAGGAAAGGGTCGACTTGCCCGAGCCGTTCGGCCCCATGATGGCGTGGACCTGTCCGCGCTTCACTTCGAGGTCGACGCCCTTGAGGATTACCTTGTCCTCCTCTTCAAGTCGGACATGAAGGTTCTCGATCTTCAGCATGATTCTCCTGCCAATTCCAAGACTGGCCGCTTGCGCGGCCGCGTCATACAAATTCCTGCGGGCGGCCGCCGGCCCGGCATGTTCAGCTCAGCACGATGCCTTCAACGACCTTGCGCGCGAAGGCCGGCATGCCTTCCGATCCGGACTGCCGATCCTTGACGTGGATCGAGATGTCCGGCCGCCGGCTGGCAATCGCGCCGATGAGCTCGGCGCGCAGCGTGTCGTCGAGGGTGCCGCCAAGAACGACGGTGCGGATGTTGCTCTCGCTCTCGAGCTGACGAATGACCTCGTCGCGGCTGGTCGCACCGAGCCACTCGACGCCGAGATCGCCCAGTGCCGCTTCCATACGACTGGCGATGCCGGGCAGCTTTCCGACGAGCAGAACGACGGGTTTCATGACAACTCTCCCTCCGGTGGTGCGGCGTCTCAGCGGCGCCGCGGAACCTTAGCGCTTCTCTACCAGAATGCGAACGGGTCTCGACGCTGCCTGGTTCCGCCCGGCGAGAAGCAGCGCGGTGCCGGCGAGAATGACACCGCCGAGAATGATTGCGCCCATCATCCGACACTCCCTTCCAGACTGATCGCGACGAGCTTCTGCGCCTCCATCGCGAATTCCATCGGCAGCGCCTGCAGCACCTCGCGGCAGAAGCCGTTGACGACGAGCGCCACCGCCTCCTCCTCGTCCATGCCGCGCTGGCGGCAATAGAAGAGCTGGTCGTCGTCCACTTTCGAGGTGGTCGCCTCGTGCTCGCACCGGCTCGAGTTGTTCTTGACCTCGATATAGGGAACCGTGTGCGCGCCGCATTTGTCGCCGATCAGCAGCGAGTCACACTGGGTATGGTTGCGGCTGCCGGTCGCACGCGGATGCATGGAGACGAGTCCGCGATAGGTGTTCTGGGCGAAACCTGCCGAGATGCCCTTCGAGACGATCCGCGACTTCGTGTTCCTGCCCAGATGCACCATCTTGGTGCCGGTGTCGGCCTGCTGGCGGTGGTTGGTGATGGCGATCGAGTAGAACTCGCCCTGGCTGCCCTCGCCGCGCAGGATGCAGGACGGGTATTTCCAGGTGATCGCCGAGCCGGTCTCGACCTGGGTCCACATCACCTTCGACCGCGCGCCGCGGCAATCGGCGCGTTTGGTGACGAAGTTGTAGATGCCGCCCCGGCCTTCCTCGTCGCCCGGGTACCAGTTCTGG
>CAYMOD010000461.1:0-1668 GCA_964391945.1 uncultured Rhodobacterales bacterium
GCGAGTTCGACCAGCGCGCCGTCGGGCAGCTTGCGCACGATCTCGTGCAGCATGTGCGCCGGCACTGTCGTCGCGCCGGCCTGATGCACCATCGCCGGGGCGCGGTCGATCACCTCGATATCGAGATCGGTGGCGCGGAAACTCACTTCCTCGCCCTCCGCCTCGATCAGCACGTTGGCGAGGATCGGGATCGTGTTGCGCCGCTCCACCACCGACTGCGCCCGGCTCATGGCCCGGAGAAGGGCGCTGCGCTCCATGCTGAGTTTCATGCGAACCACCGTTGCAAGAGGAGGAGTCCCGCGGGCCGCGGGACCGCGACGTTACCCATTTGCCCGGAAAGGTCAAACGGGGAAACGCGGCCGCCGCTCCGATCCGGGGCGCGCCCGCCTGTGTTCCGTTGTCATTCATCGGCATGGAACAAGTCCGGCGCCGCCGCTTTGCCCCAGACCGACCCATAGGGGGGCCGGCATCCGAGGCCATGCAAGGAGCAACGGCGATGGCGGAATCGGCAGACCGGATGGAATCCCGGATCAAGGTGCGGGAAGTCACCAACTTTCAGGTATCATGGACGGAGCGGGAGCGCGGCGACGAGGGCGTGTTCACGGTGCAGCTCATCCTCGACAACGGCGTCGAGGAATACGTGCTCGAGGTCGATTCCGACGATCTCGAACCGATGCTGCGGCTCTTCAAGGCGAGTGATCACGTCACCTTCGATGTCGAACGCAAGGTGCTGATCTTCGGCACCCTGAAGGTGGGCTAGAACGATTTCGAAGCAGGTGGGTCCACCTGCCGACTCGGAAATCGTGACTGGTCAGCAAGATAGAGCGCCCGGTCCGATGCAATCGGATCGGAAAGCGCTCTGGCAGCGGAGTGCAGGCCCGCATGGCACAATGGCCACGCGGGCCGCCGGCCTCTCATGCCTCCAGCATCCGCCTGAGCAGTTCCACGTCCTCGGCCATCTGGGCATCGGTCCGCTTCAGTTCCTCGATCCTGCGCACGGCGTGGATCACCGTCGTATGGTCGCGTCCGCCGAAGCGCCGCCCGATCTCCGGCAGACTGCGCGAGGTCAGCGACTTCGCGAGATACATCGCCACCTGTCGCGGCCGCGCTACCGAACGCGCCCGCCGCGCCGAAAGAAGATCGGTTATCCGCAGGTTGTAGTGGTCGGCAACCTTCCGGATGATCTCGTCGATCGTCACCTTGCGCTCGGAAGCGCGCAGGATGTCGGCAAGGCATTCCTGCGCCATGTCGAGGGTGATCTCCCGCCCGACCAGCGACGCGAAGGCATAGAGCCGGGTCAGCGCCCCTTCGAGGACGCGGACGTTCGAATTGATCCGGTGGGCGAGGAATTCGATGACGCCGGGGCCGATCACGATGCCCGGATGCAGTTCCGCCTGGATCTCCGCCTTCGACTGCAGGATGCCGAGCCGGAGTTCGTAGTCGGTCGGATGGAGATCGACCACGAGGCCCCAGGCAAGGCGCGACTTGATCCGCTCCTCGAGCCCGTCGATCTCGCCCGGGGCGCGGTCGGCGGAGATGACGATCTGCTTCGACTGGTCGACGAGAGCATTGAAGGTGTGGAAGAATTCGTCCTGCGTCGAATCCTTGCCAGCGATGAACTGCACGTCATCGACCATCAGCATGTCGACCGAGCGGAACAGCTCCTTG
>CAYMOD010000462.1:0-1652 GCA_964391945.1 uncultured Rhodobacterales bacterium
CGGACCACGGCGACCATCGGCTGTTCCACCGGAATCGCAAGGCCGAGAGGCGCGAGGAGGTCGTTGCCCATGGCCCCCGCCGCGAGCACGACGCGCCCGGCCGCGATCCGGCGGCGGTCGGTGCGCACCCCGGTGACACGGCTGCCGGTGACCTCGATCGCCACGACCGCCTCGGCCATGGCGAAGGTCACGCCCCGGCGCTTCAGCGCCGCCACATAGGCGGCGCTGGTGGCCTCGGGGTCGGCATGACCGTCGCTCGCGCAGAAGGACGCGCCGGGGATCGCGATCGAGATTGCGGGGGCGATGTCCCGGATGGCGTCGTTGTCAGGCAGGAAGGTCAGATCCAGCCCGTCCTCCGCCTGGTCCTCGACCATGGCGCGAAGCCGGGCGTACTCGGTTTCGTCGCGCGCCAGGCGCAGATTGCCGCGACAGGTGTAATGCGTGGGCGCTTCAAGCTCCTCGTGCAGCGTCTCCCAGATCTTCGCGGCGGCGATCGCCATCGGCAGTTCCGCCGGATCGCGTCCGGACTGGCGGATACCGGCCAGCGTCCATCCCGAGCCCATCGCGGCGGGGCCGAACCGGTCGACGACCACGATGTCGAGCCCTTCGCCCGCAAGCGCCCAGGCCGTCGCGCAGCCGGTGATGCCGGCCCCGATCACGATCACGTCGCATCTGTCCATTTCGTCTCCCCCCGTACTCTAAAGCGGTAAGACTAACACCCGGACCAGGGTTTGCGAGGGCTTCTAGGAGCCGGGATCGCCCGTCGGGCCGAGGCGCTCCACCACTTGGCGGAGAGCCGCCTGCGCTCCCTCCGGATGCGACCAGATCTCCTCACCGACGGCGAGGAAATCGACCCAGGTCGCGAGTTCGCCCACAATTTCGGGTGTGATGCCGCCCTCGGCGACGACCGGAGTCTCGATCATTTCCGACCACCAGCGGAAGAGGTCAACCGCCGCGACGGTGCCATCGCCGAGGTTGCTCGGCGAGACCGGGCCGAAGCTCACGTAATCGGCGCCGATCTCGGCCGCGGTCATGCCGTCGTGACGCGAGGCACGGGCGAAGGCGCCGACGATCGCCTCGGCACCGAGATGCTTGCGCGCCTCGCGCACCTGCCGCGCCCCGTCCGTGAGATGCACCCCGTCGAGGCCGAGTTCGGGCGCGAGGCGGAAATGGTCGGCGAGCACGAGGTTGACGTCGCGGGGATGGCAGAGCGCGCGCACCGTGTCGGCGGTCCGACGCAGATCCGCCTCCGAGGCCGCGCCCGCCCCGATCCGGACGCAGGCGATGTCGAAACCATCGAGCAGGGTTTCGAGAGTGCGCAGATCCGCCTCGCTCGGGAGCGGCGGAGTGACGAGATAGAGGCGGGGAACTGGCATGGCATTTCCATCCGGGACCGGCCCACGACGGCAGGCCGATCCGTGAGGCGGCTTGTCCACGGCTCATGGCCTGGCCGGCCGGGCCGGGGGCTTCTTCAGCGGCGCAGGATGCTCCGCCCGGCATAGATCGCGCTGTCGCCGAGATCTTCCTCGATCCGCAGGAGCTGGTTGTACTTGGCGAGACGGTCGGAGCGCGACAGCGAGCCGGTCTTGATCTGGCCGCAATTGGTGGCAACGGCGAGGTCAGCGATGGTCGCGTCCTCGGTCTCACCCGAG
>CAYMOD010000463.1:0-1631 GCA_964391945.1 uncultured Rhodobacterales bacterium
CAAGGCCGTTGCCGAGCGGCCATTCGCAATAAACGTGCTTGCCCGCGTTCAACGCCGCGGTCACCAGTTCGTGGTGATGCGGCACCTTGACGGTGACCACGACGAGGTCGACTTCGGGCGAATCGACCAGCGCTTGAGCATTCTCGAACGCGTGTGGCAGGTCGAATGACTCTGCGGCGTTCTTTGCGCTGGCAAGGCTGGTGTTCGCGACGCCGGCCACGACAAAGTCGTTCGGCAGGGCCTTCAGCGCGGGGATGTGGGCCGTGGCGGCCCAATGCATGCCCGGATTGAGGCCGATGAATCCAACGCGGATTGGTTTGTCAGTCATGAGGTGCTCCATTCACTTCGGATCGGATATGGCGGATTGGTTGGATTGGCGGGCGTCACCGGGCAAGTGGACATGTGTCTCCCCTTCGTCAGTCGGCGGGGGCTGCCATTGGTCACGCCGGCCATCTGGGTCATGCCTCGACGCTCTCCAGCGCAGGATAGTCGAGGTAGCCGCTCTCTCCGTCTACGTAGTAGGGGTCGCCTCGCAATTCATTCAGCGGCGCGCCTCGGGCAAACCGGGCGGGCAGATCGGGGTTGGCGATGAACGGGCGACCGTAGGCAATGGCATCCAGCGTTCCACCGGCGACGGCACGCGCGCCGTCTTCGATGCCGAAATTCTCGGCGCCGACCAGCGTGCCGGGATAATGCTCACGGACCCACTCGAGGGGCGTGGTTTCTCCGGTGCAGTTGGCGAGATCCCCCGTGGAGGGACGGTTGACCTGCACGTAGGCGAGATCGAGCGCCGCCAGCCTGGGAAGAAGGTAGGCAAAGGTCTCGCGCGCGGTGGGATCAAAGCTCCCGCGAAATGCCGAGTTCGGCGCGACCTTCACGCCGGTGCGGCCGGCGCCGGCGACGTCCGTCACTGCCTCCAGGATATTCAGGAGCAGCCGGGCGCGGTTGTCGGCGGAGCCGCCGAACTCATCCGTTCGCTGATTGGCGTCGCCGCGCAGGAAGTTGGCGAGGAACATGGCGTTCCCGGCATGAATCTCGACCGCATCGAAGCCGATGTCGATCGCCGCGCGGGCACCGGCGGCGAAATCCCGCGGCATCGCCGCAAGGTCTTCACGAGTGAGCGCGGCCGGCATCAGCGGATTGCGAGGCGCGGCGAACGGACCGTCGTCATGGGCAAACTCCTCCGCGAGGCGGACGCGTCCCGAATGCCAGAGCTGGGCCGCGATGCGGTCACCGGCCGCGTGGACGGAGTCGACGATCTTCTTCCAAGAGGCCTTCTGCGCGTCGGTGATGAGCGCGGGCATGGCACCGTAGCCCGCCCCATACGGCGCCACCGCGAGCACCTCGGAGATGATGAGTCCCGCGCTCGCACGCTGCGCGTAATAGGTCTCGGCGATCGGCTGCATGGAGAGGTCGGGCAAGGTCCGCAGCCGCGTCATGGGCGCCATCAGGATGCGGTTAGGAAGGTCGAGAGCGCCGGCTTGAAGCGGCTGCAACAGCGGGGCGGCGGTGGAAGAGGGCATGGATGGTCTCCATAGGTTGGCGGACAAAATTCGATCCGCTGGCGCTGAATGAAGGCGCGCAATGGCGTCAGAAATGTTCCGAAATGGCGCTGAACTTTACCCTTGCGA
>CAYMOD010000464.1:0-1626 GCA_964391945.1 uncultured Rhodobacterales bacterium
TTTCGGGAACTTCCGGACGGGCCTGCGGCATGTCCGGAAACGGGGCCGGAGGGAAGGGGGCCTGCCCCGCGACCTCCGCCTCGCGTGCCGGAACACCATGAGCAAGCATCGGGAGAGTGTCCTTGAGCACAATTGCCATTCTTGACGCCTACGAAACATTCCTTGCCGATGGCGCGGCCCCTCTCGCCGCCCGGCCGGAGAGCGAGCAGTTTGCCGGAAACTGGCCGGAAGCGGCCTCGTCCGGCTTCCGCACGGTCTGGGTGCGTGCCGGCGCGCCGGTCGAGCGGCTGCCGGGGCAGCCCTGTGCGGTCGTCCCCGACCTCGCGCCGGTGGCGGGGCTGACATGAGCGGGCGGTTCACGATACCCGACGGGATCAGCCTTGCCTGGGAGGAGGAGGGCGAGGGAGTTCCGCTCCTCTGCCTGCCCGGCCTCACGCGGAACGCGCGGGATTTCGACGACCTCTCGGCGGCGCTTGCCGGGCGGCACCGGCTGATCCGGCTCACCATGCGCGGCCGCAAGGGCTCGGACCGCGACCCCGACCCGATGAACTACACTGTGCCGGTGGAGGCGCAGGACGTGCTCGCCTTCCTCGACTTTCTCGGGCTCGACCGGGTGGTGGTGGTCGGCACCTCGCGGGGTGGCCTGATCGCGATGGTGCTGGCCGCCATGGCGCCGGAGCGGCTCGCTGGCGTGCTTCTCAACGACATCGGTCCGGAGATTCAGCCGGAGGGACTGGCAAGGATCATGACCTATCTCGGCCAGCCGCCGCGGATCAGAAGCTACGAGGAGGCGGCTGTCGCACTGAAGGCGAACATGGGCGCCGAGTTTCCGGGGCTATCCGATGAGAAATGGCGCGTCTGCGCCCGACGCTGGTTCGACGAAGGGCCGGAGGGGCTCGTGCTCAACTACGACCCGCGGCTCAGGGATGCGGTGGAAGCGGCCTCGGTCCAGCCCGCAGCCGACATGTGGCCGCTCTTCGATATGCTCGCTCCGGTGCCGGTCGCGGTGGTGCGGGGGGCGAATTCCGATCTGCTGACCCGCGAGACGGTGGCGCGGATGCAGGCGCGCCGGCCCGACCTGATCGTGGCCGAAGTGCCGGATCGCGGCCATGTGCCCTTCCTTGACGAGCCCGAGGCGATGGCCGCGCTCGCGGCGCTCGTCGCCCGCGTCGGAGAAGGCGTTCCGGCCTGAGGGGGGCGGACACCGGACGTGCTTGAGGTTTCGGCCAATTCCCGGAACAGGATGGTGGACAATCGGCGGCGAGGCGGTATCCTCTCCGTGACTGAGATGCAGATCTTCCCCGTCAGCGCATAATCAGAATGCCGAGGTCGGAATGCTTGATGTGACCGCTCTCGATCTTGCACGCTTCCAGTTCGCGTTCACCGTCTCCTTCCATATCATCTTCCCGGCGTTCTCGATCGGCCTCGCGAGCTATCTCGCGGTGCTGAACGGGCTGCATCTCTGGACCGGCCGCGGGATCTACCTGCGGCTCTTCGACTACTGGAAGATCATCTTCGCCGTCGGTTTCGGGATGGGCGTCGTCTCGGGCATCGTGATGACCTACCAGTTCGGCACCAACTGGTCGGTGTTCTCCGAACGGACCGGTCCGGTCATCGGGCCGCTGA
>CAYMOD010000465.1:0-1624 GCA_964391945.1 uncultured Rhodobacterales bacterium
CTGGCTGATCTCCGGCTGGTAGGGCGTGTAGGCCGTATACCAGGCCTGGTTCTCGAGGATGGTGCGCTGGATCACCGAGGGCGTGATGGTGCCGTAATAGCCCTGCCCGATCAGCGAGACCAGCACCTTGTTCTTGCGGCCGGTCTCCTTCAGCCGGCGCAGCATGGCCTGTTCGGACAATGCCTTGCCCCAGGCGAGCGGCTCCTTCTGGCGAATATCTTCCGGCACGATCCGGTCTATCAGCGCGTCGAGGCTCTCGGCCCCGACCACTTCCAGCATCTCGTCCATCTCGCTCGGGCTCGGCCCGATGTGACGCCGGTTGGCAAAGTCGTAAGGTAGATAGGAAGTCTCATTGAACGACATATTTTGTCCTCTTGAGGCGGTCGTCAGGCAATGAACTCGCGGTAGGCGGCCTCGTCCATGAGACCATCAAGCGCGTCCTTGCTTTCGACCTTCAGCTTGAAGATCCATCCCTCGTCCATCGGGCTCTCGTTGACGAGGGTGGGGTTCTCGGTCAGCGCCGAATTGACCTCGGAGATCGTCCCGTCGAGGGGCGAACTGATGTCGCTTGCGGCCTTCACCGATTCGACCGTCACGATCTCCTCGCCCTTGGTGACCGTCGTGTCCTTCTCGGGCAGGTCGACGAAGACGAGGTCACCGAGCTGCTCGGCGGCATGTTCGGTGATGCCGACGACGGCTTCGTCACCCTCGAGCCGAACCCACTCATGATCCTCGGTAAATTTCAGCATGATGGTCTCCCTATTTCCTGTCGCAGATCTTCCGGTCTTCTAACGCTTGTAGCCCGATTCGACGAACGGTGTCGCACTGACTGTTACCGGCACCGTGCGCCCGCGCAACAGGCCGTAGAACTGCGTGCCCAGCGCCGAATGCTCGGTCGGAACATAGCCCATCGCGACCGGCGCGCCCAGTGTCGGCCCGAACCCGCCGGAGGTGATCTGTCCGACTGCCTCGCCGTCTTCCGCCACGGCAAGCCCGACGCCTTCGCGCATCGGTGCGCGTCCCTCGGGCCGGAGGCCGACGCGGCGCCGTGCCGTGCCGTTCTCCATCTGGTCGAGGATGACCTCCGCACCGGGGAAGCCGCCCTCGCGCTCGCCGCCGCGCCGGCGCGGCTTCTGCATCGCCCATTCGAGCGCCGCCTCGACCGGGGTCGTCGTCTCGTCGATGTCGTTGCCGTAGAGGCAGAGCCCGGCCTCGAGCCGGAGCGAATCGCGCGCCCCGAGCCCGATCGGCTCCACGCCCTCCATGTCGAGGAGCCGCTTCGCCAGCGCCTCCGCCGATTCCACCGGCATCGCGATCTCGAACCCGTCCTCGCCGGTGTAGCCCGCGCGCGAGACGAGGCAGTTGACACCGTCGAGTTCGACCTCGCGGATGTCCATGAACTTCATTTCCTTCACGGCGGGATTGAGCGCGGCGAGTGCCGCCTCCGCGCCCGGTCCCTGCAGCGCGACCAGGCCGCGGTCGAGCATCGTCACGTCGCAATCGCCAAGCCCGTTCCGCAGGATCTCGATATCGGAATCCTTGCGCGTCGCATTCGCCACGAGGAAGACCCGGTCGCCGAGATCGGCGAACATCACGTCGTCGAGGATGCCGCCCTCGTCATTGG
>CAYMOD010000466.1:0-1622 GCA_964391945.1 uncultured Rhodobacterales bacterium
TCAGGGACCTGCAGTGGCGGCGGGGATCGGTCGTGTTCAGCTCCAGCGACCGGGCTGCTCCCTGATCCGCTGCAACGGCAGCAGGCGCCCTTTGTCCCGGCTGCATTCTGTGCCCGCGAAACTGCGCAAGCTGACTGAACCGCGCTCACAGGCGCCCGTAGCGGCGTCGGTCATTCGCGGCGGAGTGACGCAGAGCGAGTTGAGCCTACGTAGGTCCAGAGGGAACCTCCGGCACCGGCACGTCAGGATCGCGTAAGGAGGGTCAGCGAAGCAACGTACGGTTCCGACGACCCCTTGCGGACTAGAGTCGCTTCGCAGCAGTTGATCCCAGCGTTTGGAGACTCGATGCCTGTCGTGCAGATCACCTACGACGTGCCCCTCTCCATCGCCAAGGGCCTGACAACTGGCGAGCTACGGACGCTCGGCACAGCGGCGATCCGAGACAGCACGGGTATCACAGCGCACATTCGCGAGGTCTCCCGCACTGTGAGCCAAGGGGACCAAGTGCTTGGCGCCAACATCGCCAAGAGCCTGAAGGACCCAAGAATGGTCGCCGTCGGGCTTGGCGTCGTCGCAGTCGTAGCGGCGGCGGGTGGAGGGGTCGGTTGGATCACAGGCAAGAGGAAGACTGCCGTCGAATCGGCCGCCTCGGAACTTGCCGCCGACTTCAATTCGGCATTGTCGTCGTACCTAACGGCGGTGAACCAGGGGACTGTAGACAACCGTCAGATCGAAGTTCTGATGACAGCGCTCGACTCGATGACGGAGGTGGCGCAGGAAGGCGCGGTCGCCGTAGAGATGTCGAACAAGGAGTGGGGCGCGCTGGTCGCCGCTATCGCCGACTACACGCGGCAGCTGGCCGACGCGAACTCCGTCGAGTTGCACGCCGCAGAGGTGGCGACGCCCGAGCCGGAGGACAGTTCCATCATTGACCTCCGACGCTACCTGGACGTGCAGCGGCAGATCTTCAAGGGAGCGGCCTAGCATCGCGGCCGCGCGGCCCCAGCTGGCGACGTGGCGCGAGAGCGGCGAGATGACGCGCAACGCTCGAGCACCTCAAGGCTTCGCGAGGGTTCTTCGCGGTGTGAGGTCGACCTTGCTGTGGCAAGGCTCATCGGGGGCCGAACGCAGCAATGACTGGACGAACGGCTGCCGCCACTCGTGGCCTGGCGGGGCGGCAGCCTGCTGGGTGAGCATGGAGTTCCGACGATACGCCGCAAGGAAGGAGTGTGCTGTCGTGACCGAGTACGACCCCGAGAAGCAGGCGTCCGATGCTGCGTCCGACGACGAGGTTGGCGTAGGGATCAGCATGGGTGAGCCCAACACCTTCGAACCCGAGGAGGACCCGGACGCCGCCCCGGAGCCTGGAGGCGCCACTCCTGAGTGACGCCGCCTGGCCATTCCTGAGGTTGTGTGACGACCGGGGCGCACCCGTCGCGCGCCTCTACGCGGCGGTTAGACGCGCCCGGGGTGGTTGGGTCCGTACGTGGCCCCACTGGTGGCCTGACGTCGAGGGTTGTTCGCTGGACGCATGGGCTCGGCGTGTCTGGATCGAGGTTCAAGGCGTGTCTCAAAGGGGTGGTGATCGGCGTTAGAGGTCGAGGAGCAGCGCGAGCGTCTCG
>CAYMOD010000467.1:0-1621 GCA_964391945.1 uncultured Rhodobacterales bacterium
GTCTTCGCGTACCAGGCGTCGAGCCGCCGGCGCCGTGCGTCGAAGGGCAGGGGCCGCAGATCCTCCGTCCCCTCGAACAGCATGTCGTAGAGCCGCACGAACGCCGGCTGCTCGCGAAGCTGCTTGGGCGTCACGGTCTTGCGGTTCAGCCGCTGCTGCAAGTCGTTGAACGGCGCCACCTCATAGGGCGGCCCACTGCCGTCTTGCGGGTAGACCAGCAGCTCGCCGTCCAGGATGGCGTCGAAATTCATCGCCGCAATGATCTCGGGGAAGGCGCCGCCGATCTCGTCGCCGCTGCGGCTGTAGAGCCGCCGCTCGCCGCCGCGCGCGACCAGCTGCACGCGGATGCCGTCCCACTTCCACTCCGCGCGATAGGCGGAAAGGTCGAGCTTTTCGGCGTCCGCATCCTCCAGGGGCGTCGACAACATCAGAGGCCGGAAGCCGGGGGCCGCCTCGACATCTGGCTTGTCGTGCGGTCCGTCAAGCCAGCCGAACAGCTCGGTGTAGGGGGGGCGAACGCCGTGCCAGACCTCCTCGACCTCCTCCAGCGTCACCTGGAACCGCTCGGCCAGCGCCATCTTCGCCATGCGCGCCGACACGCCGACGCGCAGGCTGCCGGTGATCAGCTTCAGCAGCGCCCATCGCTCCGTGGGATCGCAGGCGTCCAGCCAGCCGGCGAGCAGGTCCGGCACCTGTCCGCGCAAGGCGCTCCGCAGCCGTTCCACCACCTCGCTCAGTGCCGGCGGGCCGTTGCCGCTGCGGCCGCCGCTCGGCCACATCAGGGCAACCGTCTCGGCGAGGTCGCCGACATAGTCGTAGGACAGGCCGAACAGGACCGGGTCCGTCCGCTCCTGGATCAGACCGCGGATGGCGGCCGGCTTTGCCGTCGGCAGGTCGAGTTCCCCGGTCAGCGCCGCCAGTGCCCAGCCGCGCTCCGGGTCCGTCGTTGACCCCATATACTCGCCGATCAGCCGCAGCTTCGCGTTGCGCGACGGGGTGAAGACCAGGCCGTCGAGCAGGTCGGCGAAAGCCCTCATTCCTCTTCCTCGTCGCGACCGACCAGCGAGAGCGCCTGGGCGTCATAGCCGTGCTGACGGCACCAGTGGACCATCCCCTCCTCTGCGCCATGCGTAACCCACACTTTCGGCGCACCGACCTCCTCGACCGTCTGGATGAGCTCGTCCCAGTCGGCATGGTCGGAAATGACCAGCGGCAGTTCGACCTGGCGCTGCCGGGCACGCTGACGGACCCGCATCCAGCCGGAGGCGTGGGCCACGACCGGATCGGGCATGCGCCGCGCCCAGATGTCGGCCGTCGCACTCGGCGGCGCCATGACGATGCGGCCGCGCAGCTCGTCGCGCTTCCGGCCCGTTACGGGCTCCGTCAGGCCGAGGTCGATACCGTGTGCGCGATAGAGATCGCAGCAGCCGGCGAGCGCGCCGTGGATGAAGACCGATTCGGCATAGCCGGCTGCGCGCAGCAGCGCCAGCACGCGCTGCGCCTTGCCGAGGGAGTAGACGCCGACGAGGTGCGAGCGCTCCGGGAAGCGCCGCACGGAGGCCAGCAGCCGCGCGATCTCCTTTTCCGGCGGCGGGTGGCGGAAGACGGGCAGGCCGAAGGT
>CAYMOD010000468.1:0-1614 GCA_964391945.1 uncultured Rhodobacterales bacterium
GGCCATGTACTCCGTCGTCCAGCAGTGGTTCATCGGCGGTTGGGGCGCGATCGGCGAGTGGTTCCCATGGCTGCCGGAGCTTCCGGAGCACCGCCGCCTCGGCTACCAGGCCCCGCGCGCCATCGATGACGTGGTTGTCGTTTCCGGCCAGAAGCCGGAGCCGCAGGGCCGTATCCAGAAGTGGATGCATGCCCAGCAGGAGAAGGCGGCCGAGATGCAGCGGCAGCAGGAAGAAGCGCGCAAGCAGGCCAAGGCCGCAACCGCGTCATCGCCAGCCGCCGCGAAGACCAGCAAGAAGCGTTCGGATTACCAGTCGCGTGTCGATGCCGCAACCCGATACAAGGCCAATGGCTCTGCCGCCGCGACGGCGGAGGCCGGCGGCGAGGTAATCGAGACAACAGCAACGCCGGCGAGACCAACAACCCGCCCGAAGAAGAAGCAGCGTCGTCGTTAGCCACGGGGAAGAGACTATGGCCAAGCGCACGAGTGTCGAGATCCAGGCGATTTCCGTTGATGAGGCCGTCCGGCTGGCGCTTGAGGAGCTCCAGCTCGGCCATGACGATGTCGATATCGAGATCCTCTCGGAAGAAGGTCCGGGTGACGATGCTGAAGCCCTGGTCCGGGTCACGGCGAAGGGGCAGGCCTCGCAGCCCGTGCCTCGGGGGGCCGACACGCACGGCGTATCGCCACGCGCCGGCCGGAACCGTCGACGCGGCCGCGGAGGGCAGGGCGACACGGCCAGCAAGGACTGGCTCGGTGGGCGCACATCGCCATCCGACCGACCGTCTCGTCGCGGCACACCGCCGCCAGCCCATGACGGCGTGCCCCAGGACCGCGTGGACGCGGAGCAAGAGCAAGAGGCCAAGGCAATTGTGGCCGGGCTGCTCGACCACATGGGCATCGATGCGGATGTCGTCGCTGTGGACAATCCGTCTTCCGTGCCATTGAGTCCGGAAGACCCGCCCACGATCTTCCTCGACATCCTCGGGCGTGACCTCGGCATGCTGATTGGCCGTCGTGGCGATCACCTCTCGCAGCTCCAGTACCTGATCAACACGCTGGTCAACCGCAAGCTAGGGAACTGGACCCGTGTGATCGTCGATGTCGAGGGCTATCGCTCCCGCCGGGAGGAATCGCTGATCGGCCTCGCCGAGCGCGTCGCCCGCCAGGTTGCCCGAAGCGGCCGCTCCATCGTGCTGGAACCGATGCCGCCGAACGAGCGCCGTATCATCCACCTCACGCTCCGCTCGCACCCGGACGTCTCCACGCACAGCAGCGGGGAAGGTGCCCAGCGCCGGATCACGGTGGAACCAGCGGTCTAGGGGACTTCTTTCCCTGACCCGACAGAGACAAGTACCCAGCATGATGAGGCCGGCGACACGTGTCGCCGGCCTTCTCCCAACGAAACGGATCGACGCCATGTCCCAAGAAGGCCCACGTACGCCAAGATCACCGGAGACGACCAGGTCACGGACGCCCGGCAAGGCGCCGAGGCGGCGGGACAGCGTGCGCGCGCCATTCCGGTCGCAACAGCCTCGCTCATCCCTCCAGGGGATGCGAACCCCGGATTACCTTTTGATCGGCCATATCACGGCCGACCTGCTGGATAGCGGC
>CAYMOD010000469.1:0-1612 GCA_964391945.1 uncultured Rhodobacterales bacterium
GGAGTGCCGCGGCGATCGCGCGCGCCGGAGTCGGGCCACCGATCTGGTCATCGACAACCCGCAGCTGGTCGCGCTCGGCCCCGACCCGGAGCATGGTTTTCACGAAATTCGCCCCATACGCGGAGAAGACCCAGGAGGTACGGAGGATGGCATGGCGCCCGCCCGCAGCCGCCACCGCCCGCTCGCCCGCGAGTTTCGAACGCCCGTAGGCGCCAAGCGGCGCCGCCAGATCGTTCTCGCGCCAGGGCCGGCCGGGCATGCCGTCGAAGACGTAATCGCTCGAGACATGGAGGAAGGGCAGGGCGCGGGCGGCGCAGGAACGGGCGATTGCTGCCGGCGCGTCGGCATTGATGGTGTGGGCAAGATCGGGTTCGGTTTCGGCCCGGTCGACCGCGGTATAGGCGGCGGCGTTGATCACCGCGGCGGCGTCGGTGGCCGTGACAGCGGCGGCGCAGGCCTCCGGATGCGCGAGGTCGGCGCGAGCGCGGGGGAGGCTGTCGAGCGTGATCCCGCGCGCCTCCGCCTCGCGGGAAAGCTCGCGCGCCACCTGGCCCGTTTCACCAAAGACGAGGATGCGCATGGCTCAGCCCGTGGCCTTCAGGCCGATCCGCTCCATGCGGTGGCCGCGGGTCTGGATCGCTTCCCACCAGGCGCGGTTATCGAGATACCAGCGCACGGTCTTCCGCAGCCCCTCCTCGAGGGTGACGGAGGGCTCCCAGCCGAGTTCGCGCCGGGCCTTCGTGGCGTTGATCGCGTAGCGGAAATCATGGCCGGGCCGGTCGGCGACGAAGGTGATAAGCTGGTCGTGCGGCGCGCCTTCGGGCATCATCTCGTCCATCAGCGCACAGATCATGCGCACGATATCGATGTTCCGCGCCTCGGCATTGCCGCCGATATTGTAGCTCTCGCCGATGCGGCCCTTCGTGACGACGGTCAGCAGCGCGCGGGCGTGGTCCTCGACATAGAGCCAGTCGCGGACATTCTCGCCCGCGCCGTAGACCGGGATCGGCCGGCCGGCGAGGGCGTTGAGGATGACGACGGGGATCAGCTTCTCGGGGAAGTGGAACGGCCCGTAGTTGTTCGAGCAGTTCGAGATCACCACCGGCAGGCCGTAGGTCTCGCCCCAGGCCCGCACCAGATGATCGGAAGACGCCTTGGAGGCGGAATAGGGCGAGTTCGGGGCGTAGGGCGTTTCTTCGGTGAAGGCGCCAGTCGCGCCGAGCGTGCCGTAGACCTCGTCGGTCGAGACATGGTGGAAGCGGAAAACCCGGCTGCCGCCCCACCAGTTCCGTGCCGCCTCGAGCAGCGTGTAGGTGCCGGTGACATTGGTGTCGATGAAGGCGGCCGGCCCGTCGATCGAACGATCGACATGGGATTCGGCAGCGAGATGCATCACCGCGTCGGGTTCGTGTTCGGCGAAGATGCGGTCGAGGGCGGCGCGGTCGCGGATGTCGGCCTTCTCGAACCGGTAGTGTGGGTGATCCGCCACCCCGGCCACGTTCGAGAGCGAGGCGGCATAGGTGAGGGCATCGAGATTGACGACCTCGTGGCCGTCGGCGATCGCGCGCCGGACCACGGCCGAGCCGATGAAACCGGCGCCGCCGGTGACGAG
>CAYMOD010000470.1:0-1605 GCA_964391945.1 uncultured Rhodobacterales bacterium
TAGGTGCGGGTGTCGAACTCCGAACTCATGTTCGAGAGCCGCGTGCCGACCGTGCCGAGCTGGTACCAGCCCTCGCCGTCCTCCTCGAGTTCCGCCACCGCGCGGTTGATCAGCGCCACCGCCTCCTTCATCGGCCGGAGCGTACCCTTCCGCGTCTTCGCCGTGCCTTCGTCGGCGACGAAGTTCTCGGTGAAGATGAACCGCGTGCAGGCCTGCCGGAAACTCTCGGGCGTCGTCGAGCGGCCGATGCCGTAGACGTCCACGCCCTGTTCGCGGATGCGCGCGGCAAGGCGGGTGAAATCCGAATCCGACGACACCAGGCAGAACCCGTCGAACCGCCCGGAGTGGAGAAGATCCATCGCGTCGATGACAAGGACGATGTCGGACGAGTTCTTGCCGGTGGTGTAGGCGAACTGCTGCTGGGCGAGGATGGCGTGGCGCTGGAGCACCTTCTCCCAGCCGGCCTGCTGGCCCTTGGAGAAATCGCCGTAGATCCGCCGCAGACTCGCCTCGCCGACCTTCGCCACCTCCTCGAAGAGCGCGTCCGCAATCTTCGGGCTGGTGTTGTCGGCATCGATGAGGACCGCGAGCCTCTGGTCCCTGTCCTCGCGCCGCGCCGCCATCACCGCAACCGCGCGAGCAGCGCCGTCGTCGCGAAACCATCCGGCACCATGCCCTTTGCCGACTGGAAGGCGCGGATCGCCGCCACCGTGTTCGGGCCGATGATCCCGTCGGTGCCGCCGGTATCGAACCCCCGCGCCGTCAGCCGCTCCTGCAGTTCCGATGTCTCCGTGCGCGAGAGCGTGCGCTCGCCCCGCGGCCAGGATGTCCGGAACGGTCCCGCCCCGGCAATCCGGTCGGCGAGATGGCCGATGCCGATCGCGTAGGAAGTCGCGTTGTTGTAGCGCTTGATGACGTGGAAGTTGTGGTAGACGGCGAAGACCGGACCCCGCGCACCGGCCGGCGCGATGATTGCGGCCTGCCCGTGATCGGGCAGCGTGCTGCCCTCGATCGTCACCACGCCAAGGGCGCGCCAGTAGGCAACGGGCCTGCGATTCGCCTGATCGGCCGCTGCGAAGTTGAACCCCTGCGGCAGCCGTATCTCAACGCCCCAGGGCCGCCCGTGCTGCCAGCCATGGGCGCGCAGGTAGTTCGCGGCCGAGGCGAGCGCGTCGGTCGGGTCATTGCCCCAGACATCGCGTCGGCCGTCGCCGGTGAAATCGACCGCATGCGCGAGGAACGACGTCGGGATGAACTGGGTATGCCCCATCGCGCCGGCCCAGGAGCCGCGCATCTCCGAAGGACTCGCGTCGCCCGCCTGCAGGATGCGGAGCGCGGCGATCAGTTCGCCTTCGGCCCAGGACCGCCGCCTTCCCTGGTAGGCGAGGGTGGCGAGGCTCTCGACCACCGGGATATCGCCGCGGAAGGAGCCGAAATTCGTCTCCATCCCCCAGATCGCCAGCACCACCGGCGCATCGACACCGTAGCGCGCCTCGATCGCGCGGAGCGTGTCCGCCCGCGCCGCCGCCTCGCGCCGCCCGGTGGTGATCCGCTCGGCCGAGACCGCGCTGTCGAGATATTCCCAGATCGGCTTCACGAATTCCG
>CAYMOD010000471.1:0-1593 GCA_964391945.1 uncultured Rhodobacterales bacterium
GCGAAGGCGCCGATCAGCGAGCGGAAGCGGTTCGGGTTCCGCCAGTCGAAATCCTCGTGCCGGGCAAGTGCCGTCACCGTCTCCACCGCGCGGGCGGGCGGGGTGCGGGTCGCCTGCACCGCGAACCACTTGTCGAGGACGAGGGGGTCGTGGCGCCAGTCGCGGTGGAATCGGGCGAGCGCGGCCTCCGCCCGGTCATGGATGACAAGGGTGGTGAGGGCGGCCATCCGCTCGGTCATGTTCTCGGCCGTCTCGAACTGGCGTTCGGCATCGCCCGCATCCGGCGCGCGGGCGGCGAGCAGCGCGAGCGCGCGGTTCCTCAGCGCCCGCCTTTCCGCCGCCTCGGCATCGGGGCTGTAGGGGCCGGGAACGGCGTTGTCATGGTAGAGCGCGTCGAGCCGCTGCCCGAGCGCCTGCGCAAGCCGCCGGTCGAGGGCGCGGCGGGCGTGATGGATGGCGTCGGGATCGGGCACCCGTCCGGCATCGGCGAGATGCGCGATGACCTCCTCCTCGGAGGGAAGCGAGAGGGTAAGCGCCGCGAACGCCGGGTCCGCCGCCGCATCCTCCGCCACTGCCCGCATCCCGGCGAGGAAGGCGGGATCTTCGGCCGTTTCATCCTCGGCCATCCGGGCAAGGAGCGACAACGCCATGTCGCGCGCAGCCTCCCAGCGGTTGAAGGGGTCGGAATCATGCGCAAGCAGCACGGCGTGGTCGCCCTCGGCGGCCTCGCGTTCGAGGATCACCGGCGCTGAGAAGCCGCGGAGCAGCGAGGGCACCGGGCGCTCGGGCAGGTCGAAGGTGAAGCTCTGCTCGGCCTCGGTGAGCTCGATCAGGCCGGAAGCCAGCTCGCGCCCATCCCGGGCGAGGAGGCCGTAGGCGACGGGAATCACGAGGGGCAGCTTCTCCGGCTGGCCGGGGGTGGGCGGCGTTTCCTGGGCGAGGGTGAGGGTGTATCGGCCGTCCTCCCATTCCTCCCGTACCCGGAGCCGCGGCGTGCCGGCCTGTTCGTACCAGCGTTTGAACTGCGCGAGGTCGCGGCCGGAGACGTCCTCGAACACCTTCAGCCAGTCCTCGATCGTGCAGGCCTCGCCGTCATGGCGCTCGAAATAAAGATCGAGCGCCGCGCGGTAGAGCTCCGGCTCGACGAGGCTGTGGAGCATGCAGATGACTTCGGCGCCCTTCTCGTAGACGGTCGCCGTGTAGAAATTGTTGATCTCGATATACTGCTGGGGCCTGACCGGATGGGCGAGGGGGCCCGCGTCCTCACGGAACTGCTGGCCGCGCAGGCGGGCGACGTCCTCAATGCGTTTCACGCCGGCCGAACGCTGGTCGGCGGAGAAACACTGGTCGCGGAAGACCGTGAGCCCCTCCTTGAGCGAGAGCTGGAACCAGTCGCGGCAGGTGATCCGGTTGCCGGTCCAGTTGTGGAAGTACTCGTGCGCGATGACGCGCTCGATGTTCTCGTAATCGGCGTCGGTTGCCGTCTCGGGGGAGGCCAGGACATAGGAGGAGTTGAAGATGTTCAGCCCCTTGTTCTCCATCGCCCCCATGTTGAAGTCCGCGACCGCGACGATGTTGAACACGTCGAGGTCG
>CAYMOD010000472.1:0-1593 GCA_964391945.1 uncultured Rhodobacterales bacterium
TACACGCCGCTCGCATCGGAGCCCCATTCCCCCGGCATCAACTCCGATGTCTGGCTCCTCGGCATCACCTTCGTCGAAATCTCGGCGATGACATTCGCGGTGACGCTCGTCGTCTCGATCCTGAAGATCCGTGCCCCCGGGATGACCCTCGACCGGATGCCGATCTTCGCCTGGTACATGCTCGTCACCGCGCTGATGATGATCCTCGGCTTCCCGCCGCTCATCCTCGCCTCGATCCTGCTCGAGGCGGAGCGCGCCTTCGGGCTGCCGTTCTTCGACCCCGCGAGGGGGGGCTCGGCGCTGCTCTGGCAGCACCTGTTCTGGATCTTCGGCCATCCGGAGGTCTACATCATCTTCCTGCCCTCGATCGCGCTTCTCGCGATGATCGTGCCGACCTTCGCCCAGCGGCCGATCGCCGGCTATTCCTGGGTCGTGCTCTCCGCGATCGGGACCGGGTTCATCTCCTTCGGTCTCTGGGCGCATCACATGTACACGACGGGGATGCCGTCGATCTCGCTCGGCTTCTTCTCGGCCGCTTCCGAAGCCGTGGTCATCCCGACCGGCATCCAGATCTTCGTCTTCATCGCCACGCTGATGCTCGGGCGCGTCGTGCGCTCGGTGCCGATGCTGTTCGCGCTCGGGGCGCTGATGATCTTCGTCGCCGGCGGCCTCACCGGCGTCATGATCGCCGTCGCCCCCTTCGATTTCCAGGCGCACGACAGCTATTTCATCGTCGCCCATCTCCACTACACGCTCTTCGGCGGCATGGTCTTCCCGCTGATGGCGGGGTTCTACTACTATTTTCCCATCGCCTTCGGGAAGCTCCTCTCCCGCCGGCTCGGGATCACCGCCTTCTGGCTCCTCTTCGTCGGTTTCAACGTCACCTTCCTGCCGATGCATCTCACCGGGCTTCTCGGCATGCCGCGCCGGGTCTTCACCTATCCCGAGAATATCGGCTGGGAGATCCCGAACCTCGTCTCGAGCCTCGGCGCCATCGTCATCGCCGCCGGTTTCGCCACCGTCATCCTCGACGTCGTCCGCACGCTCAGGAGCCGCGCGACCGCGCCGCGCAACCCGTGGAACGCGGGCACGGTCGAGTGGATGCTCGAGATGCCGCCGAAACCCTGGGGCGCGCGCACCATCCCGCAGATCGAGAGCCGCTATCCGATCTGGGACGATCCCGATTTCCTCCGCAAATACGACACCGGCCGTTTCTACCTGCCCGATGCCGAGGAGGGAAAACGCGAGACCATCGTCACCACCGTCCTCGACGCCGATCCGGTCCAGTGCCTGCGCGTGCCCGGACCGGGCATGGTCCCGATCGTCGCCGCCGTCGCCCTCGCGGCGGCATTCTTCCTCGCCACCTTCCACCTCTGGGCCGTGACCATTCTCGCGGGCCTCGTCGCGCTCGGGGCGATCCTCTGGTGGCTCTGGACCGGCACCGCCCTGCCGCCGGAGAAGCCGGTGAAGGACATCGGCCTCGGCGAGCGGGTGCCCATCTACATGTCCGGGCCGCAATCCGTCGGATGGTGGGCGATGTTCATCACCATGACGGCTGATTTGGTCGCCTACCTCAGCCTCGTCTTCAGCTAT
>CAYMOD010000473.1:0-1586 GCA_964391945.1 uncultured Rhodobacterales bacterium
CCCACACCGGCCTCAAGGCCGCCCTCGCCCGCGTGTTCGCGGCGTCCTGGCAGAGGGGTCGCGGTCATGGGATGCGCAGCCCGGGCGCATGTCCCGCGCGGCCAGCACACCGTCATGCCGCCGCGATCCGGCAGGCCTTCGACCAGCCCAGCCGCACCCATGCCGGCGAAACCTGGCCCAAGGTGGCCGGACAGCTGCGTCCGCAGCCGGCCCCCGTTCAGGAGGCCGTCGCCGCCTTCGACATGGGCTTCCACCGTGAGCCAGTTTGTGAGGCCGCTTCGTACGGTGCCAGAGGCCATGAACTGGTCATCGTAGTCATTGGACAGGGTGCCGTAGAAACGCCGCAGAAAGCCGGCCTCCATGGAGAAGTCCCAGAGTCCCGGCGCAAGAAGGTCCGACGAGGCAAAGAACGGGCTCTCGGAGACGGTCTGGCGTCCCAGCGCGTCCCGGACTACGACCCGAGCCGTGCCGCCGCCGGTGACGACCGGAAGGTTGGTGATCTCGAACGGCCCCGCCGGGACCTGCTCCGAAAGGCGAGACGCATTGTTCAGATAGACGTCCACGGTGGAGGGAACGGCAGCCGACCCGGAGAGGTCGGGCAGGGGCATGATCACGAGGTCGGGGCGCACTCCGAAATTGCGCTGGACCTGCACGCCGCCAAGCCGCGTCGGCCGGGTCCAAGCCCAGGCCGCCGGTGATCACATCGCCGCCGCGATAGGTGATCATCGACCGTGGGCTGGACCAGGACCAGGTGGTGTCGAGCCGGGTGGAGTCGTAGCTCTTGTTGCGCGAACTGCTGGCGATATAGGAATGGCTGAGCACCCCGAGGGGGCTGAACACCCGCCCTTCGAACCACCCAGAGACCCCCTCGAACTCCCCTATGTCATCGATGCTGGCGCCGCCGGTGCTCGCGAACAGGGTGTAGTTGATTAGCCCACCCCATCCGCTCTCTGCCTTCGGCACTCCGGTTTCGAGGCTCTGGGCCTCGATGGTTCTGGTCGCGAGCGTGTCGAATCCGGCGATGAAGTGGATGGTCTGGGTGGCCTCATCCATTTCCCAGGAGATGTCCGGGATCTGCGCGAGCGCGATCAAGTCGTCCGGCCTTCGTGCCTCTTCGGGAGGAGCAATGCCGACGTTGCGCAACTGCTCCGGCGGGATCGCGAGGCTTCCGTCCGCTTCCTGCCGGAACGTAGCGATCAGGTCGGTCGATACGCCGTTCAGGAAGACCTCGAGCTGAAGGTCGCGTGCGAAACCTGCCTGCTGCTGGCCCATGTCTTCAGATATCTCCACCGGGGGGAGCGATTGCGCGCGGGCCGGGGAGCTTTCGAGCGAGGACATCAATTCGATCGATGCTGATGCGAGCAGGCTACCCGCCAATCCGCGCAATCGCATTGAAACGCCCTGCTTCGCTGTCGGCGCTGACCTTCAGGGAGCCTCCGGATGGCTGGCTGGCGCCTGTCGCCGGCACGGGCCAGCTCGCCGTCGCATTGCCAAGAACATAGCCGACCAGCCCGTCCTGCCGGGCGAGCAAGCGCCCGTTCTCGCTCAGGGCAAGGTTCGAGACCTTCAGCCGCTGCCCGCCCGAG
>CAYMOD010000474.1:0-1578 GCA_964391945.1 uncultured Rhodobacterales bacterium
GCTTCGCCGGCCGCTCGAACGTCGGCAAGTCGTCGCTGATCAACGCGCTCACCGGGCGCAAGGGCCTCGCGCGCGCCTCGAACACGCCGGGCCGGACGCAGGAGATCAACTACTTCTCCCTCGGCGACCGCCTCTACCTCGTCGATCTGCCCGGCTATGGCTACGCCGAGGCGCCGGTCGCGGTCGTCCGCCAGTGGCAGGCGCTCCTGCGCGCCTATCTCGCCGGCCGCCCGAGCCTCCGCCGCGCCTTCCTGCTGATCGACGCCCGGCACGGGATCAAGCACCCGGACGAGGAGATCATGACCCTGCTCGGCCAGGCCGCCGTCACCTTCCAGGTCGTCCTGACCAAGGCCGACAAGCCGGGCGCGGCCGCGCTCGAACAGACGATCGCCGCCGTGCGCACCCGGCTCGACCGCGAGGCCGCGGCCTATCCGGAAATCGTGCTCACCTCGGCCGAGAAGGGCACCGGGATCGACATCCTGCGCGCGATCATCGCGGCGATGGACTGAACGCAAGCCCCGGCGCCAAGACACTGCACGACAGGAACCCGGATGCTCGCCGCCCGGCGGTGCCACCGGCGGGAGGCGAGCATCCCTTGCTCTCATCCGCAACAGCCGCAACAGTTGTCCGCTTCCGCCCGGCGGGCGGGGACGAGCCGGAGACTCGGCCGCGACGGGGCCTCCGCCGAGCAACCATCCGGTCAGCCCGGCGCCGGTAGTCCTGCGCTGTGGTCAAGACGTGGGCAGGTTTTGGCCACGGCTTTGAACCAATGACCCGGACGGGATTTCCCGCGTGGGTGCCTTCCGCCCACACTTCAGAACCGCTTCGGATAGGGGGCGACGAAACCCGCATCCCGCGCCGCCTGCGCCGCCGCCCGAAGCCCGCCCTCGGTCGCGAACGGCCCGAGGTAGATGCGCCGGCCGAGCGAGACATCGCCGACGCTCCGCACCCGCACTCCCCGCTCCGCGAAGTAGTTCCGCGCCCGCACCTCGCTGCCGATCCCGGGCACGACCCCGGCGTGGAGGGCGATCGGATCGATCGCCAACCCGCTCTCGACCACCGGATCGCGCGGTGCGGTGGCGATCCGGTCGAGATCGTCGGGATCGGTGAAACAATCGGCCCGCATCAGCCGCATGCCCCGCTTCCAGAGTGCGGGCGGCGCGACGAGACTGTCCTCGCCCATGAAATCCGAGCCCGCCCATTGCTCCCACCGGTCATAGTCCTGGAACATCGGCACGCAGATCTCCGCGGTCCCGCGCGACGGCCCGTCCGCCTCCGGCATTCCCGCACAGGCGGAGGCGGCCAGAACGCCCGCGAGCACCGCCAGCCTTCGCAACCTCATCGCGGCCTCCTTGTCATGCCCTGCTGCCCGGAGTATCCCGCTCGCCATCGCCGGCGCCCGTGAACCCGGCCCCACATGATCGCGCAGCGAGGCCTGATGGACAAGCCCGCCCCGTCGAAACAACATGCCCGCACGAGCCGTGACTGGCTCGCCGCCGCGCGCACGCTTTCCGAGGCCCTGCCCTATCTCCAGCGCTACGACGGCGCGACCATCGTCATCAAGTTCGGCGGCCACGC
>CAYMOD010000475.1:0-1576 GCA_964391945.1 uncultured Rhodobacterales bacterium
TCCCGGTCCTCCTCGGGCTCGAGGTTCTCACTCTTCTGCATCTTCGGCCTCCTCCTTCCTGAGTTCGGCTACATAATCATCGAGTCGGTCGAAGCTCTCGCTCCAGAATCGCTCGAAGCCTCCTGTCCACTCATGCACCTCGTTCAGGCCCCTGGCGTCGAGCGCGTAGTGCCGCTGCCGGCCCTCCTCGCGGACGCGCACCAGGCCGACCTCCCTGAGCACGCGAAGGTGCTTCGAGGTGGGGGATGTGCCGAGTCCGACCGCCTCCGCGATGTCGGTGGCGGGCCGTTCGCCGCCTCGGAGAAGGGTGAGGATGCGTCGCCGCTGCGACTCGGCGATGGCGTTGAAGACGTCGGAGGTGGTGGTTGCTCGTGCCATGAGATGAGTTTATTTCCTATATGGGAAATCGTCAAGGCTGATATGTGGCTCCTCACCGCTCGGACCACTTGGTGTAACCCGAACGATGCGTTATTCTTGGTTCAGGATATATGCTAAACTGAACTAATGACGGAGAGGGGTTCAGGATGGGTGGACTCTACATACCCCTGGTCTGGCAACACGAGCCTAGACTCTACGCACCGCCGCGCTACCGGCGTACGTGTAAGTATGAGGCGTTCCTGCCGAATCCGATCCGGGGAATGGAGTTCTCGCTCGATGCGCACATCGCCGGCCTTGTCTCAGAGGCGGAGAACGCCATCCGCGACCTCAACGCGGTAGCACGCCCGGCCCTCGCACCCCTCGCACGACTGCTGCTCCGAACGGAGTCGATTGCTTCCTCCAAGGTCGAGGGGATGAACATCGGCGTCCGCGAGCTGGCGCGCGCCGAAGCCCGATTCGAAACCGGCGGTAAGGCGGGGCCCACAGCGCTCGAGATCCTGGCCAACATCGACGCAATGGAGGTCGCCATCCTCGAAGCCGCGGATGCCGAAACCTTTTCGCTGCGCGAGATCCAGTCGATCCATCGGGCGCTCATGGTGGCGGCGCCGGGCGCTGCAATGGCCGGGCGGCTGCGAACGGTGCAGAACTGGATCGGCGGAAATGACTACAATCCCTGCGGCGCCGACTTCGTGCCCCCGCCGCCCGAAAATATCGTCGAGCTGCTGGAGGACCTCTGCGCCGCAGTCAATGACGATGCGCTGTCGCCCCTGGTTCAGGCCGCTCTCGTCCACGCACAGTTCGAGACGATCCACCCTTTCGACGACGGGAATGGAAGGACCGGCCGCGCCCTGGTTCACACAGTGCTGCGCCGGCGCGGACTCGCCCCGTCCTATGTCCCGCCGATCAGCGTCGTGCTGGCATCGCAGCGGGATCGCTATATCGCGGGGCTGACAGCTTACCGAACGGGTGAGATTGGTCCGTGGATAGAGCATTTTGCTGCGGCGGCCGCTCGCTCCGCTCGGCTGGCATCGGCCTACCTCCAAGCGGTGAACAACCTCATGGACAATTGGCGGGAGCGGCTCGCAGCGGCCGGACGGCCACGCGCCGACGCCGCGGCATGGGCGGTCATCGACGTGCTGCCTGCGCATCCGATCATCACCGCGCCCGTCGCGGCGGCTGTGACCAGGCGCGCCAAATC
>CAYMOD010000476.1:0-1575 GCA_964391945.1 uncultured Rhodobacterales bacterium
AGCGCGAGCTTCGCCTGCCCCGCCGCCTCCCATTCGATCAGCGGCGCCGCTTCCCGGGCCGCCCGTGCCTCCGTCTGGCCGAGTTCTGCCGCGGCCGCGCGAACGTTCGCCTCTCCGAGCATGACGGAAGGATCGGCGAGGAGCCCGTTGAACACGAGCCGGTTCGACGGCGAATAGGGACTCGCCCGCCCCGGATCGGCGGCGAACATCGCATGGACCGGGCTCACCGCCAGCGCATCGGCGCCGGCTTCGGCCGCGGCCTCGGCGAGGTCGCCCACCGAAGTGAAATCGCCGATGCCGCCATCCCCCGGCCGGCGCAGCGCATAGATCTGGGTGGCGATGCCCCAGAGCCGGCCCGTGGCATCGGTATCGGGCCAGAACCCCGAAACCGGCGCCACCGCGAGCGTCGTCCGCTCCTCGCCCACCACCAGCTCGTGATAACCCGGCGCCGTGACCGCCGGGATCGCGCCTCCCGCCACCTCGCCTTCGACGCGGCTCCCGTCCTCGAGATCGAGCACGTAGCGCGCCCCCTCGGAGGCGCGGGGCACGTGCGCCGGCGCGCCCGCGTCCGCCGTGACGAGCGGTGGCAGCCCCATGGCCTCCGCCTCCGCCCGCCAGCGCGCGAGGCTCGCCCGCCGCTCCTTCTCCGTCTCCGCTGCGAGCCCGAGCCGTCCGAGCACCGCCCCCAGTGTCGCCGGCGCGATCGTCCGCGGTTCGCCCTGCGCATTCTCGTAGCCGGCAGCAAGGCCCACCGCCTCAGCGAGCGCGATCAGGCTCTCTGGCGCCTCGCGCGTCATCCTGCACCATCCGGGCCGAGCACGATCGTCGTGAGCGGCGGCAGCGTCAGGACGAGACTCCGTTCCTGCCCATGGCTCGTGGTGTCCTCGGCATGGCGGCCGCCGGTGTTCCCCATGTTGGTGCCGCCGTAGACATCGGCGTCGCTGTTCAGCATCTCGCGCCAGAAGCCGCCCTCCGGCACGCCGAGCCGGTAATGGTGCCGCGGCACCGGGGTCATGTTGCTGACGACGAGGAGCGGCCGCCCGCCGGGCGTGCGGCGGATGAAGGCGAAGACGGAATTGACGGTGTCGTCCCCCACCACCCATTCGAACCCCGCCGGATCGGCATCGCCTGCATGAAGCGCCGGCTCCGCGCGGTAGAGCCGGTTGAGGTCGCGCACGAGCCGTTGCAGGCCGCGATGGCGCGGGTTGTCGAGGAGATGCCAGTCCACCGCCCCATCATGGTTCCACTCGCGCCACTGGCCGATCTCCTGCCCCATGAACAGGAGCTTCTTGCCGGGATGCGTCCACATGAAGCCGAGATAGGCGCGCAGATTGGCGCATTTCAGCCACTCGTCCCCCGGCATCTTGTTGAGGAGCGAGCCCTTGCCGTGCACCACCTCGTCATGGGAAATCGGCAGCACGAACTTCTCCGAATAGGCATAGACCATGCCGAAGGTCATCTGGTGGTGATGATACTCCCGGTAGATCGGGTCCTGGTGCATATAGGCGAGCGTGTCGTGCATCCAGCCCATGTTCCACTTGAAGTGGAAGCCGAGCCCTCCCTCTTCCGGATCCG
>CAYMOD010000477.1:0-1568 GCA_964391945.1 uncultured Rhodobacterales bacterium
GGAACCGGCTGATCGGGTCCGGAACGCGCCCTGGCTTTTGCCCGCGCCCTCTCCGCGCCCTCTCCGAGCCCGTCGGGCGGAAGCGCTCAGCCCTCGGCGAGCGTGAAATCGATGTAGGCGAAGCCGTCGCGCTCGATGGTCTCGCCCGGGACGAGGCGAAGGGGGCGGGCGAAAGCGGGGCCGTCGGAGACGATGGTGTGGAACTCGCCCGCCTCGCCGCAGGGGTCGATGCCGGGAGGCAGGGTGCGGAGAAAATCCTTGTCGTAACGCGCGCCGAGCCGGTCGACGGGGAGTTTCGCGAGGTCGAGCGTCGCCACATGCGCGACGGTGCCGGCCCTCAGCATCTCGTGGGCGAGGGCAGGGGTCTCCCGGCCCCACAGCGGGAAATGGCCCTGCATGCCGGCGCGGGCGAGTTGGGCTTCGCGGTAGGCGCGGATGTCGGCGAGGTAGAGATCGCCGAAGACGACGTCGGCGATGCCGTCCGCGAGGAGCGGCGCGAGGGCCGCCGCCATCCGCGCCTCGTAAACCTCGTTCGGGCAGGGGGAGGGGAGCGGCACCTCGAAGAGCGGCAGATCCACGGCATCGGCCTGGGCGCGCAGCACCGCGCGGCGGACGCCGTGGATCGCGACCCGGTCGTGCACCTCGCTGACGGTGGTGAGGAGCCCGACGATGTCGAGCGCCCCCGCCTCGCGCGCAATGTGGAGGGCGAAGGCGCTGTCCTTGCCCGAGCTCCAGGAGAGGATCGCGCGCGGTTTCATGAAGCCTCCGGTTTTATGGGATCGCGGATCGGGGACAACGGCCGCCCACGCGTGAAATCCCGGTCAAGCTGTTGATCTTGAGGCGTAACAAGGACGGCGGGACGGGCCGGGCGCCCCGCCAGCATCGGCCGATGGGCGAGCACCAGACCAGAAACCCGTGCCGCACCTGCGCGCCCGATCTGGCGCTAAAGGCCGTGGGGCACCGTCGGCGGGTCCGTGCAGGCCTATGCCGTGCCGGGGGCCGGGTGACGAGGGGCGTCGGGGAGCGGCTGCGCATGTCTGCATCGGCGCCCCGGCGGGCGGGGGCCGGTCAGTCTTTGGCGGCGATGGCGTCGAGGGCAGTCTGGAGGATCGCTTCGGCCTCGGCGCGGTCGCCCCAGCCGATCACCCGGACCCACTTGCCCTCTTCGAGATCCTTGTAATGCTCGAAGAAGTGCTTGATGCGCTCGAGCGTCTTCGGCGCAACGTCGGAGAGGTCGTTGATATGGGCTTGGAACGGATCGACCTTGGCGACGGGGACGGCGATCAGCTTGTCGTCCATGCCGCCGTCGTCCTCCATCTTGAGCACGCCCACCGGCCGGCAGCGGATCACCACCCCCGGATGCAGCGGGAAATCGCAGAGCACGAGCACGTCGGTCGGGTCGCCGTCGGCGTGGAGCGTGTTCGGGACGAAACCGTAGTTGCAGGGGTAGAACATCGGGGTGTTGACCACTCGGTCGACGAAGACGGCGCCCGAATCCTTGTCGATCTCGTATTTCACGGGCGCGCCGCCTGCGGGCGGTGACACGAAGCGGTCGGTCCGGGTCGCTG
>CAYMOD010000478.1:0-1565 GCA_964391945.1 uncultured Rhodobacterales bacterium
CCACTATCTGGCCAACACCGACGTGACCTTCGTGCTGACCAGCGGCGGGCACAACGCCGGCATCGTCAGCGAACCCGGCCATCCGCGCCGCCGCTTCCGGATCGCCCTGCAGCGGGAGGGCCACCGCTGTCTCGGGCCCGAGGGCTGGGTCGAGGCGGTGGAGCAGAAGGACGGGTCCTGGTGGGTGGATTGGATCGCCTGGCTCGACAGTCATTCCGCCCCGGAGCGCGTGGCGCCACCGGGGATGGGCGCGGAGGAATACCCGCCGCTCATGGATGCGCCGGGCGGCTACGTGCTGCAGCGCTGACAGCGGCGCCGGAATGCGAATGGTGCCCACATGTGGGCGATTCGCAGGACATCAACCTGACCTTGCGGGGACTCGCCTTCCTCTATGCCTGGCTCGATCCGGAGCCGGTGATGCCAAGGAGCTCACATGCCCGATACCATCCCATCGCCTGTCGGCGAGATCGCCCTCCTGAAAAACAGGATGTTCGACGAGATCTCGATCGGCGACTCCGCCTCGGCCGAGCGCACGCTGAGCGCCGAGGACATCCGGGTGATGGCCGTCCTGACCGGCTTCGCGGGCGGCGATCCGGCGGACCCGGACAGGGGCCCCGTCAGGCATCTCGAAGGGATGATCGCCCACGGCATGTGGGGCAGCGCGCTGATCGCGATGGTGCTCGGCACGCGCCTGCCCGGCCCGGGCGCCACCTACCTCGGCGAGAGCCTGGCGTTCCGCGCCGCTATCCGGCCGGGTGACACCATCACCACGCATGTCGAGATCGTGGAGCGCGACCCCGAGAGCCGGCGGGTGCGCGCCGATTGCCGCTGCACCAACCAGAAGGGCGAGGTGGTGCTCGAGGGTTCGGTCGACCTGGTCGCCCCGGCCGAACGCGTGACCTGGTCGCGCGCGGCGCTGCCGGAAGTGAAGCTGACCGTCGCGAACGACGGGACAGCGAGGCTCCTCGAACATGTCCGGTCGCTCGAGAGGGTCCGCGCCGCCATCGTCCATCCCTGCGACCGCGTCAGCCTCACGGCGGCGCTCGACGCGCGGAAGGCAGGCCTGATCGAGCCCGTCCTGGTGGCGCCGCGAGCGCGCCTCGAGGCGGTCGCCGCGGAGGCGGGCCTCGATCTCGGCGGCATTCCGATCGAGGACGCGCCACACAGCCACGCCGCGGCGGAGCGCGCGGTAGCCTTCGCCGCCGCCGGCGAGGTGGAGCTGCTGGTGAAAGGCAGCCTGCACACTGACGAGTTGTTGGGCGCGGTGATCGCCGCGCGCGGCGGCCTCCGCACCAAGCGGCGCGTCACCCATTGCTACGTCATGCAGACCCCGGCCTATCCGCGCCCGTTCATCATCACCGACGCGGCGATCAACATCGCGCCGACGCTGAACGAGAAGGCCGACATCGTGCGCAACGCCGTCGATCTCGCGCATGTGCTCGGCATCGAGACGCCGCGGGTGGCGATCCTCGCTGCGGTCGAGACCGTCTCGCCCGACATGCCGGCAACCCTCGACGCCGCCGCGCTGTGCAAGATGGCCGACCGCGGCCAGATCACCGGCGGCA
>CAYMOD010000479.1:0-1562 GCA_964391945.1 uncultured Rhodobacterales bacterium
CGTCATCGCGGCCGGTCGGGCTGATGTCGTTGACGCCGGGGATGTCGGCGGCGGTCAGGATGCCGACGACGCCGGGGACGGCGTGCACCGCGGCGAGGTCCATCGCCTCGATCTCGCCGTGCGCAATCTCCGCGAGGCCGAGACAGGCATGAAGCGTGCCGACCGGCTCGGTGATGTCGTCGGTATAATCGGCGCGGCCGGTCACATGCTTGATCGCCGAATCGTGGATGCGGTCGGTATGGACCCCGCCCTTGATCTTCACGTCCTGTTTCATGGGAACCTCCCTCAGGCCGTCGCCGCCAGCGTCGCGGCAGCATGATCGTGGTAGAAGCGGCGGAACAGGTTCTTCGCCACCAGCATCCGGTACTCGGCCGAGGCCCGCCAGTCGGAGAGCGGGGTGAGATCGCGCGAGAGTTCCTCGGCCGCGGCGGCGAGGCTCGCCTCGCAAAAGGCGCGGCCGATCAAGGCTTCTTCTGCGGCCGCCGCGCGTTTCGGCGTTGCCGCCATGCCGCCGAAGGCGATGCGGGCGGCGGTGATCGTGCCGTTCTCGACGGTGAGGTTGAAACCGGCGGCGATGGAGGAGATGTCCTCATCGCGGCGTTTCGAGATCTTGTAGGCGGCGTGGAGGCTTCCGGGCTTCCTGCGCGCCACGGTGATCGCCTCGATGAATTCGCCGGGCGCGCGGTCCTGCTTGCCATAGGCGATGAAGAAATCCTCGAGCGGGATCTCGCGCCGCGTCCCGCCCCTGCGCAGCGTGATGCTGGCCCCGAGCGCGATCAGCGCCGGTGGCGTGTCGCCGATCGGCGATCCGTTGGCGATGTTGCCGCCGATGGTGCCGGCGTTGCGCACCTGCCAGCCGCCGATCCGGAGCCAGTAGTCGCGCAGATGCGGGAAGGCTTCGGCGAGCGCCGGTTCGAAATCGGAATAGGAGACACCAGCACCGATGGTGACGCGATCCGCCTCCACCCGGACCCGCCGCAGTTCCGCGAGATGGCCGGTGAAGACCGCCGGCGCGATCGGGCGGAGGAACTTGGTGACCCAGAGGCCGACATCGGTGGCGCCGGCCACGATGGTCGCGTCAGGCGTCTCCGCGAGGACGCGGGCGAGGTCATTCACATCGGCGGGCAGGATCGCGCGGGCGCCGTCCTTCTCCACCACGACCCGCGCGCCATCGGCAAGGGCCTTCAGGCGGGCGGCGTTGGCGTCGCGTTCGCGCGCGAGGTAGTCGGCCGCAGGGCTGCCGTAGACGGAAACGGCGCAGGCCGCGCGCACGATCGGCGCGTAGCCGGTGCAGCGGCAGAGATTGCCCTGGATCGCGGTCTCGATCGCCTCCTCGGACGGGTCGGGATCCTCCATCCAGAGCGCGTAGAGCGCCATCACGAAACCCGGCGTGCAGAAGCCGCATTGGGTGCCGTGGTTCTCGACCATCGCCTGCTGCACCGGGTGGAGCCTGCCGTTTTCGCCGGCGAGATGCTCGATCGTGACGACATGGCAGCCGTCGAGCGAGGCGAGGAAGCGGATGCAGGCGTTGATCGGCTCGTAGGCGAGCCCCGCATCGGTCA
>CAYMOD010000480.1:0-1529 GCA_964391945.1 uncultured Rhodobacterales bacterium
TGAACTTGCGCGGCAGGTTGTGGAACTCAGGATTCGGCAGGTAGTCGCGCTGGATGATCTCGATGGCCGGGGTGGCGTCGATGATCTCCTCGGCGGACACGCCGGCGACCGGTGAACCGAGGATGATGCGGGGGACGTCGCCGCAACCGAGCAGCGAGGTCAACCCGACGGATTCGAGCTTCTCCCAGATGGCGGGGACGCTCTCGATCTCGATCCAGTGGAGCTGGATGTTTTGGCGGTCGGTGAAGTCCGCGGTGGAACGGGCGTAGTCGCGGGAGACTTCACCGACGGCGCGCAGCCTCGCCGGGGAGGCCAGGCCGCCGTCGAAACGCACGCGCATCATGAAGTAGTTGTCCTGCAACTCGGCGTCCGAGAGCTGACCGGTCAGCTCTCCACCGAGATCCTGCCGACGCTGGGTGTAGATGCCCAGCCACTTGAAGCGGGGGGCGATGTCATCGGCCGGGATCGAGTCGAAGCCCTGCTTGGAGTAGATGTCGATCACCCGGTCGCGGACAGCGAGGACATCTTCCTCCTGCTTGACCTCCTCGACGTGGTTGAGCGGGGCGGTGCCGTCGATCTTCCACTGGCCTTCCGGTTTCTTCGCTCGCGCCGGCCGGGCCTTTCCGGCGGGACGCGCCTCTGTTGCCGTGGTCGGTGCCATGTCTGCTCCTCTTCAGCTGCCTAGCTGAACTAGTCTGTCTAGATCTCTGCGATCGAATGTTCCTTCCTGGAACGTTCTGCGCGGTACGGCACCGAAGCTATCCGGACCACTCGGTCTACGACAAGCCATATTTTCACTTCGGCCAGATGATTTCTCCGGACAAACATTGAAAAAACTAAACAAGCTGGGTAAATTAGGGTAGGCATGCCATGAATAAAATGTTTGACCCCCTCCGGAGGTCACATCGCGGGATGAATTTAATATCCGCAAACCTTGGCGGAGGACTCCATGGGTGCTAGCTTCACAGACCAAGTGGTCTATAACGAACGAACAAGATCGCCTGATATCCCCTCCCGATCCTGAAAGGTCCACAGTCATGACTGCATCGAATCGGCCGACCGAGCAGGCCGCGCAGGACGCCACGCCGCTGCGCGTCGCCGTCATCGGCGCCGGCCCCGCCGGCATCTACGCCTCCGATCTCCTCATCCGGAACGAGGAGCACGAGGTCCACGTCGACCTCTTCGAGCAGATGCCTGCTCCCTTCGGCCTGATCCGGTACGGCGTGGCCCCTGATCACCCACGCATCAAGGGCATCGTGAAGTCCCTGCACAAGGTGCTCGACAAGCCGCGTCTGCGCCTGCTTGGCAACATCGAGATCGGCAAGGACATCCATGTCGACGAGCTGCGCGAATACTACGACGCCGTCGTCTTCGCCACCGGCGCCGTGCGTGACCGCGCCCTCAACATCCCGGGCGCCGACCTGCCGGAGTCCTACGGCGCCGCCGACTTCGTCGGCTTCTACGACGGCAATCCGCGCTTCCCCCGCGAGTGGGACCTGTCCGCGCAGTCCGTCGCCGTGATCGGCGTG
>CAYMOD010000481.1:0-1514 GCA_964391945.1 uncultured Rhodobacterales bacterium
GATCGGCGGCCGCGCGGTCATCGTGGCGGTGTACTGTTTCCAGAGCTTGTAATCGCCGCGCTCGCAGGCCGCCTGCAGCATGTGCATCGCCTGTGCTTCCCAGGCATGCCGCTCGCCGTTCTGCCGCGCCTTGTAGAAGCCGCCGATCGGCAGCACGTCGCGCCCCGCGTCGGCCCAGGCCGTGGCATGCACCTTCTCCGCGCGCCGCTGGAGGCCGGTCACACCGATCCCGGAGATCCGGCTCGGCATGCCGGGGAAATACTCGGCCACCATCGAACGGCTGAGCCCTACTGCCTCGAAGTTCAGCCCGCCGCGGTAGGAGGAGATCACCGAGATCCCCATCTTCGAGATGATCTTCAGCAACCCTTGGTCGATGGCCGCGCGGTAGCGGGCCACCGCCTCGCCCAGGCTCCCCGCGATCAGTCCCTTCGCGGCCCGGTCGGCGATCGTGTCCTCGGCGAGGTAGGCGTTGACCGTCGTCGCTCCCGCCCCGATCAGCACCGCGAAATAATGCGGATCGATGCATTCCGCCGCTCGCACGTTGAGCGAGGTGAAGGTGCGCAATCCCTGCCGCGTCAGCCAGGAATGCACCGCGCTCGTCGCGAGGATCATCGGCACCGCCGCCCGCGCCGCATCCTGGCCGATATCGCTCAGCACGAGGTGATTCGCGCCCGCGCGCACCGCCTCCTCGGCCTCCGTCCGCACCCGCCGGAGCGCATCGGCGAGCGCGTCGGGCTCGCCCGCCTCGAAGGTGCAGTCGATCTCGGCGACGTCGCGGCCGAACACCGCCATCATCGCCGCGAATCCGGCGTTCGAGACGAACGGGCTCTCGATCTGGAGGATCTGCGTCTGCGAATTGTCCTCGTCGAGGACGTTCCGCAGATTCCCGAACCGGGTCTTGAGGCTCATCACCCGGTGCTCGCGCAGAGAGTCGATCGGCGGGTTGGTCACCTGGGAGAAATTCTGCCGGAAGTAATGGCTGAGCGGCCGGTAGCGGTCGGAGAGCACCGCCGGCGGCGTGTCGTCGCCCATCGAGCCGAGCGCCTCCTTGCCGTCCTCGGCCATCGGCGCGAGCACCGTCTCCACCTCCTCCAGCGTGTAGCCGGCCGCGATCTGGCGGCGCCGGAGCTCGGCGCCATTGAAGAGCGGCGCCGCCTCGGCACCCGCCACCTCCGTCTCGAGATCGTGGACCGAGCCCACCCAGGCCGCGAACGGCTGGCTCGCCGCCAGCAGGTCCTTCAGCTCCGCATCATGGTAGAGCCTTCCCGCCCCCATATCGACCGCGAGTATCTGCCCCGGCCCGAGCGCGCCCTTCCGCACCACGCTCGCCTCGTCGATCGGCACCATGCCGGCCTCGGACCCCGCGACCACCAGCCCGTCGCCGGTCACCACGTAGCGCATGGGCCTGAGCCCGTTGCGGTCGAGCCCGGCGCAGACCCATTGCCCGTCGGTCATGGCAAGCGCCGCCGGCCCGTCCCAGGGCTCCATCACCGCATTGGCATAGGCATACATGT
>CAYMOD010000482.1:0-1514 GCA_964391945.1 uncultured Rhodobacterales bacterium
CGATGCCGTTCTGCTCCACCGCCTCGATCGCGGCCTTGGTCACCGCCTCCTGATCGAGGAGCTTGTCGGCCTCCTCGGCGATCAGCACCTCGTAGGATTGGGCGACACGCATGCGCCGCCGCGTCTTGCGGCCGCCGAACGCCTTGCCGAAGATGTCGCCGAGATTGATCGCACCCATCCCCGGCTGGCCAGGAATGTCCATCATGCCAAGAGGGTTACCGGTCTCGGTTACCTCAAGCTCGATCTCCTTGTCGTCGAGCTCGCCCGAGCGCAACTTGCGGCGGAACATGTCCCGGGTCTGGTCGCGCGCGTTCTCGCCGGCGAGCGCGGCGATCACCCGCTCCTCCGCCGCTTCGTGTGCGCGCGCCTTGACCTTCTCGCGCATGTCGGCGCGCACCATCACCAACGCCGCATCGACGAGGTCGCGCACGATCTGCTCGACATCGCGCCCGACATAGCCGACCTCGGTAAACTTGGTCGCTTCCACCTTCAGGAACGGTGCCCGCGCAAGTTTGGCGAGCCGGCGGCTGATCTCGGTCTTTCCGACGCCGGTCGGGCCGATCATCAGGATGTTCTTCGGATAAACCTCCTCGCGAATGTCGTCCGGCAATTGCTTGCGTCGCCAGCGGTTTCTGAGCGCTACCGCCACAGCACACTTCGCATCCTTCTGCCCGATGATGAACCGGTCGAGTTCCGAGACGATCTCTCTCGGGGTCAGGTCGGTCATGTCGTCCCGTCTCCGTCTGGGTGGTACTGCATGATCAGCACGTCTCCCGTACGCCCCTCGAGATCAGGGACGGGCCGGAAGCCGGCCTTGGCATAGGCATGCACGGCTCGCTCGTTCGCGCGGTCCGGATCGATGACAATGGTGCGGTGGCCCTCGCCTTGCAGCCTCCGCGCGAAGGCTGCAAGCGCCGCTGATCCGATCCCCTGCGCCAGCCGCGCGGCATCGGCAATGGAGAGATCGACGCCCACCGCTTCCGGCGGCAACTCGGCGAGCCAGGGATGGTCGTTCAGCCACCGGACGTTCTGGTGGTGACCGACGAACCAGTACTGGATGTATCCGGACGGAACACCGTCAAGTTCGATGATGAAGGGCCGCGTGGTGTCGCGCCCCTCGACCATGTCGCGGATGCGACCGACTTCCTCCTCGGGATCACCCCACCATTCCTGCCAGTGCGGCCGTGCGATCCAGGAACCCAGCATCGGCAGATCGTCAGGCGTCACGGGGCAGAACCCGATCTCCATCCTCAGTCCCGCACCTCGAGGCTCTCCAGCGTGATGTTGCCGTTGGTGTAGACGCAGATGTCCGCGGCGATCGCCAGCGCGCGGCGCGCGATCGCCTCCGCATCCATCCCGGTCTCGACCAGCGCCCGCGCCGCCGCCAGCGCGAAATTCCCGCCCGAGCCGATCGCCGTCACGTCATGCTCGGGCTCGAGCACGTCACCTGCGCCGGTCACCACGAAGAGGTCGCGCCCGTCGGTAACGATCAGCATCGCCTCGAGGTTGCGCAG
>CAYMOD010000483.1:0-1511 GCA_964391945.1 uncultured Rhodobacterales bacterium
GCCGTATCAGCCCGACGGCGGCCGTGAACGCCATCGTCGACGCAGTCCGGGAGGGCGCATCATGAGCGACATCCACCCTGGAGGAGCTGTCGCGGGCGTGCCGACACCGGCACAGGTCACGGCCAAGGGCGCCGGTCCGCGCACGCTGACCCTGAAGAACTACCTCGCCTACGCCGCCGGCGACGCCGCCAACAACCTGTCCTTCACCATGGCGGGGATGTTCCTCATCCTCTACTACACCAACGTGGTGGGCGTTGAGGGCGCGGTCATCGGCACGATGTTCCTCGTCGTGCGCTTCGTCGACGCGTTCACCGACGTCGGCGTCGGGCGTCTCGTCGACGCGAAGAAGCCCGGCAAGCTGGGCAAGTTCAAGCCGTTCATCCTGTGGTTCTCCCTGCCGCTGCTGGTCTCCAGCTGGGCGATCTACTCCGCGAAGATCGTCTTCCCGGACATCTCGGGCGGTGCCGCGATCGCGTACATGTACGTCACCTACCTCCTGATGGGCTCCCTCTTCTACACGCTGGTCAACATCCCCTACGGCTCCATGGCACCGGCGATCACCCAGGTCCCCGCCGAACGCGGCAAGCTCGCCGCCTTCCGCGGCTACGGCGCCGCCCTCGCCATCCTCGCGCTCGCCTTCGTCATCGCCCCGCAGATCAGCGGCAACGCCAACAATCCTGAGGCGTTGCAGCAATCGCTCTTCATCACGACGGGCATCTTCGTCGTCGTTGGCATGGCGCTCTACCTCTTCCTGGTCTGGGGCACTGAGGAGCAGGTGGCCCGGCCCACCGGCACCGTCTCCTTCAAGGACAGCATGCGCACCCTGGTGGCGAACAAGCCGCTGCTCTGGCTCTCGCTCGGCGCGGTGCTCTTCCTCACCGGCATCACCGCCTTCAGCACGCTCGGCTCCTACATCGCGATCTACGTCCAGCAGGACGCGCAGTTCATCGCGTGGAACACCCTGGCTCAGACGCTGGCGATCTTCGTCGTCGGACCGTTGATCCCGACGATCGTGCGGACGATCGGCAAGCGCTCGGGCTACATCATGTTCGGTGCCGTGGGCATCGTCGGGGCCGCCATCCTGGGACTGGCGCCGATGGACGTGGCGCCGCTGTGGGGACCCGTCGCGTTCTTCTTCATCGGGATCGGACTCAGCGGCGTCAACACCCTCATGTGGGCGCTGGAGGCGGACACGGTGGAGTACGGCGAGTGGAGGACCGGCAAGCGCACCGAGGGCACGACGTACGCCGTCTTCTCCTTCACCCGGAAGATGGGCCAGGCGGTCGGCGGCTTCGTCGGCGGTATCGCGCTCACCGCGGCCGGGTTCAGCGCCGCGACCGCCTCCTCCGGTGATCAGCAGGCCGCTGGTGTGGCGGACAACATCCAGCTGTGGGCCGGTGGACTCGTCGCCGGGTTTATCTTGCTCTCACTCATGGTCATGTCGTTCTACCCGCTCACCGAGGCGAAGTTCCGCGAGATCACCGAGGAGATCGCCACCCGCCGCTCCGCCG